>JBECKU010000020.1:0-24505 GCA_040235385.1 Candidatus Sulfobium sp.
AATCTCCTTTATCCGTGTGATTAACATTTCTATCAAATGGGGGAGCGGCTCCTTCGCCGTACCCACGATCTCTATCCCCTCCTGGTTCAGGGGAAGAAGGATCTTTTCCGCTTCCGACGATACTATCGCAGACGCCATCTCTGCGGTCACCTCCCCGAGCATGGCGTTCGGGAAGGAGATGCTGAGGGGCCCGGTAATCACGTCCACCCGTCCGGCATTCCAGACGATTGCGTTCTCTCCGGTCGCGCCCTTGTTCGCCCGGGATCTCATCATCGAGGACGTTGCTGCGGCATTTGTTCCAAGGGCGATGATCTCGACCCGGTCCTTGAATGTCTCTCTCAGGGATTTTACGATAAGTGTGCCCATGCCCCCGCCTTGTCCGTCGATGACCGCTATCTTCAGCATATCTGAAGTATAAAAAAAAGGCATATAAGTGTCAAACATAGGTCCGCTTTTCTTTCGTTTTTACAGTTTATACGTTAGAATGGAGACATTGTTCTCGTCCCGAAAGACGACGGTCATATGTTTTCCTTGTGTTTGCCTGACCATTATCGCAGTTTTCGGGTTAAGCTATAACTATGAAACTGATCACCTGTCATATCAACGCTGATTTCGACTCTCTCGCCTCGATGGTGGCTGCGAAGAAGCTCTATCCCGACGCGGCGATAGTGTTCCCCGGCTCTCAGGAGAAGAAGGTCAGGGATTTCCTGGAGGTTTTCCATCCCGCTGAAATCATGCGGATAAGGGATGTCGAACCCGAGAAGGTTTCCCTGCTGATCATAGTAGATACGAAGAGACCGGACAGGATCGGGCCTCTTGCGGAACTTCTCCACCGCAAAGGAGTTAAAATACATATTTACGATCATCATCCCTTCGACGAAAACGACATCAGGGGTGACGAGGAAGTCATTGCCGACGTCGGGGCCACCTCAACGATATTCACCGAATTACTCAAAAACAGGAAGCTCCATCCCACCACCATGGAAGCGACGCTCCTGGCCACCGGCATATATGAAGAGACCGGCTCTCTCAGCTTCCCGTCAACCACGGAGAGGGACATCCTAGCTGCCGCATATCTTCTGAAGAAGGGCGCCAACCTCAATATCGTCTCGAGCTATATCAAGATGTCGCTGAACCTGGAAGAACTGGACCTTCTGAACGAGCTCGTCAAGACCTCGACGACGGTCGTGGTCAGAGGAACGAAGGTCGTCATTACAAAAGCGACGAGGGAGTCCTATATCGGAGACGCCGCTCACCTTGCTCACAGGATCATGGATATGGAGGACATCGACGCCGTGGTCCTTCTCCTCGACATGGAAGGAAAGATCCTGATGGTCGCCAGAAGCAGGGTGCCGGAACTCGATGTCTCGGAACTACTGAAGGAATTCGGGGGCGGCGGACACTCTACAGCGGCCGCTGCAACGATAAAAGAGGCATCGATAGAGGTCGTATCGGACAAGGTAAAGGCGCTTTTGGCAAAGCATGTCAGACCGGGCAAGGTCGCCTCCGATATTATGACCAGTCCTGTCATCACCATCAACGGGGACAGTACGATCAAGGAGACCGAAGACACCATGACACGTTACGGGGTCAACGTCCTTCCGATCATAAAAAAGGATAAATACAAGGGACTGATATCGAGGGAGGTCGTGGAAAAAGCCCTCTTTCACGGCTTCCGAAACAACAGGTGCGCTGAATTTTCGACTGCGGACGACATTACCGTAGGGCCTGACACCCCTATCCGGGAGATCGAGACGCTGATGATCGAACAGAACCAGCGGTTTATGCCCGTCCTTAAGGACGAGACTATCGTCGGCGCGATTACCAGGACCGACCTGCTCAGGGTCCTCTATGAAGAATTCCTGCGAAAACGCAACATCGACAGCGACGATACGGTGGAACGGACCTCCCCCGGCAGAAATCTTTCATCGTGGCTGAGAGAGCGATTTCCTGAAGAAGCCTACAAGCTGCTCAGACTCGCCGGAGAAACGGCTGAGAAGATGGGCTTCAACGCCTATCTCGTGGGCGGCTCAGTGAGAGATCTCCTGCTCGGTCAGGCCAATCTCGACCTGGATATTGTGGTGGAGGGCGACGGCATCCGCTTTGCGGAGGAACTCTCGGGGTCGCTGGGCGCTCATATGAGATCACACCGGAAATTCGGCACCGCGCACCTGCGGCGGGACGGGCTGAAGCTCGATGTCGCCACCGCAAGAACGGAATATTACGAGTCGCCTGCGGCCCTGCCCAAGGTCGAGACTTCTTCCATAAAAAAAGACCTTTACAGGAGGGACTTTACGATCAATACCCTCGCCATTAAACTCAACCAAAGGGACTTCGGCATGCTTATAGATTTCTTCGGCGGTCAGCGGGACCTGAGAGAAAAGACGATAAGGGTGCTCCACAACCTCAGTTTCGTAGAGGACCCGACAAGGGCTTTCAGGGCCATACGGTTCTCCGAGAGGTTCGGGTTCAAACTGAGCAAGCATACTGAACGGCTCATAAAATCGACGATCGAGATGAACCTGTTCGAGAAGCTCTCCGGTTCGAGGCTCTATGAAGAGCTCAGTCTCGCCTTTACCGAAACCAACCCCGTGATGACACTGAAGAAGCTCTCAGATATCGGCCTTCTCAAGGTCATCCACCCCGGTCTCACATTCGACGAAAAGCTCGAAACGACGCTCTCATCGATGTTCGAAACCCTCGCCTGGTATGACCTTCTCTACCTTGACGAGAAGGTGGACAAGGGGGTCCTGTACCTGATGACCATCCTCTCGAACCTGGGGGATAAGGAAAGAGCTGAAGCGTTGTCGAGACTCTCCACACCCCCCAAGGCGACTGGTATCATCCAGAAAAGTATTCGGGAATCCACCGAGATCCTGAGAAGACTTCCTCTTACCGACCCGGCGGAGGTCTATCATCTGCTTATCAATATAGACAGGGAGATCATCCTGTTTTCTATGGCGGTGACTAAAAACCGGGAGAAAAAGAAAGAGATTTCCCAGTTCCTCGTGGATCTGAGAAAAGTCAAACCTCTCCTGAAAGGCGCGGACCTGATAAAAATGGGCATCCCCCAGGGGCCGGTCTTTTCCGAAATTCTCGGCCGGCTGAGGGACGAGAAGCTCAGAGGGAGACTCAAGACCGAAGAAGACGAAAAAAAATATGTCCTGCGCCACTACCGGAAGGGAATTAAGGCCGCCGGGACCATGGATACAGAAAGTCGCGTCTGATGCGGGCACCTTTCTTCTCGTTACTGTTTTGAGATGATATTCTCGACGCCGAGCCGGATCATCATGACCGCGATTGAGGCGAGCAGAAGCGACATGATCTTCGATATCGCAGTGATACCGTTCTGACCCAGAATTCTTACGAGATAAATTCCCTTTCTTAAGAAGGCCCAGACGATCGCCAGATTGAGAAGGAAGGCTATCACAGCCGGCGGGACGCCATAATGGTCTACCAATACGATCAGGGTGGTCAGGACTGCCGGTCCTACTATAAGAGGCACGCCGATAGGGACTACACCCGACTGCCGGCGGGCGCTTTTTCTCGCCTCGGTCCCCCTTACGAGATCAAGGACCGCAAATACGAGGAGTACGAGTCCACCGGCGATCTTGAAATCGTTCCCCGTGATCCCCAGTATGCCGAAGATCACCTCTCCTGCGGCGATAAACGCCAGACCGACAAAAAGCGCGGTCACCACGGACTCCCGTGCGATCCTGCTTCGTTCTTCCAAAGTAAGGCCCTGCGTCAGGGCAAGGAAGATTGGGAGCACCCCGAAGATATCGATCGCCACGAAGAGAGGGATAAAGGCCAGGGGAAGATCATATAAAAGAGAAAGCATATACACATTATATCCAAACATTCGGTTTTTTCAGCGGGTTTGTTCACACGATAATCGCTCGTTCCCGGCAACGCGTTTCCCCAGATATGATTTACATCATAGCGCCTTTTGCGTCCGAATTTCTAAGATTGAGAAAAGAGCGGACAAAGTCCGGAAACATTATAAGGAGGTGTGTATGAGTAACAAAGCCGCGAGAAATCTCTTCGTACTGGGAAGTCTTTTCTTCTTCGTGATATTCCTCGCCCTGACTTTCGATACCATGGGCAAACTCGACAAAAGGGCGCCGGTCATCACTGAAGACATCAACGCTGGCAAGATGGTTTGGCACAAGTATGACTGTATCGGATGTCACACCATCTTCGGCAACGGTTCGTATTTCGCGCCCGAGCTTGGGAAGGTCGTTGAAGGAAAGCCGAAGGGCTATCTAAAAAAATTTCTTATGGACCCAAGGGGGGTGAACCCGAAGTCTTCCATGCCGAAGCTCGGCATCACATCGGATGAAGCGGACAAGCTGATCGCGTTTCTTGAGTGGGCGTCCGGAGTAGATACAAACGGGTGGCCCCCTAAACCAATTCTTGCCACTGCCGCCGGCATCGGAGGAAAGGAGTTGACAGAGGGCGAAAAAATATACCGCTCGCTTGGCTGTTCGGGATGCCATATGATCGATGGTGTCGGCGGGACCACCGGGCCGGAACTTAATGGAGTCGGCTCAAGGAGGGACAAGGAATGGCTTATGGGCCACTTCAAAGATCCCCAGGCTTATGTCCCGGGTTCCGTGATGCCGTCCGTGGATGCACGGGACGAAGATATCGAAAAACTGACTGAGTATATGCTTACGCTTAAATAGGAGGTGAGAGAATGAGTATAAAATATGAAAGCCAGAAGATCGCCCAAAATTTTTACACTTTCGCGGTCATCCTCTTTCTCGTTCAGGTGGTTGTAGGGATCATTGCCGCCGTCCAGTTCATCGTCCCGGACTTCTTCATCCTGAACTTCAATACAATACGCACCCTGCACATCAACGCGCTCATCGTATGGATCCTGATGGGACTGATGGGTGCAACCTATTACGTTGTTTCAGAGGAATCGGAATCGGAATTATGGGTCCTCCCCCTCGCCAAACTTCAGTTCTGGGCGACTGTGGTCGCAGTGACGGCAGTGGTTCTCGGATATATCTGGATGGGACTCAACCCCCAGGCGAACAGCCCGGTCATGGGGATCACTCCATTAAATGAGGGCAGGGAATATATAGAGGCGCCCCGGTGGGCGGACATCCTTATTGTAGTCTCGGTGCTCCTCTTTCTCTTTATCAATTTCATGACGATCCTGAAGTCGCGCAAATGGACCGGGATCCAGGGTACACTTCTCGGCGGGTTGACTTTCCTTGCCCTCATGTATCTGCCGGGCATGTTCTACACAAGCAGCATGGTAAAGGACCAGTTCTGGTGGTGGTGGGTCGTTCATCTCTGGGTTGAAGGAGCATGGGAAGTCATCGCCGGGGCTCTCCTCGCATTTATGCTGATGAAGGTCGTAGGGGCCAGGAGGGAAGTTGTTGAAAAATGGATGTACATAGAAGTGGGCCTGGTCATGTTCACCGGCATCCTCGGAACAGGGCATCACTATTACTGGATCGGCACGCCGAGATACTGGCTCTGGGTCGGCGGGATCTTCAGCTCACTGGAGCCCATCCCCCTCCTTCTCATGGTATGGGACGCGTTCAGGACGACACGCGAGACGAGAGAAGTGACGAACAAACCCGGGCTCTACTATACCGTCGCCCATGCAATCTTCAACTTCGTCGGCGCGGGGCTATGGGGAATTATCCATACCCTGCCCCAGGTCAATAAGTGGACACACGGCACACAGATCACTACCGCTCACGGTCATCTCGCCTTTTATGGCGCCTATGTTCTGCTCGTAATCTCCATGATTTACATCACCATGCCCCCCATCAAAGGTCTGAAGGAATTCAACTCCCCCCGGGCCTTCCAGTCTTTCTGGTGGATGACGATCTCAATGATCTTCATCGTGCTCACCATCACCGGCGCGGGCATGGTACAGACTTATATGGAAAGGCTTATGGGACTGGATTATGTAGCAGTTAAAACCAGCTATAATCTCTGGTTCTGGATCCTCAGAGCGATCTTCGGCGTCGGGTTCCTCGTCGGGGTCGGGATCTTTATCTGGGATTTCTTCAGGATCGGCAAACAGCCGGAAACCGTATCGAGTCCCGCCGTGGAAAGGGCTTAGATACATGTCGCGGGAGAGGAACGGCAGCGTTCCTCTTCTCGCTCTTGCTTTCCGCCGCTATCAGTACGAAGATAGTAAGAAAGACGGAGCGAAGTCACGGTTATGAAGAAATTTTTTCTCAGACTTTTTATTCTCTCTTCCCTGGTCACGGTTTTTCTCCCCCTGAGTTCGGTCGCGACCGTTGACTATGCCCGTCAGACGGGGCTCGAGTGCAGGGAATGCCATGTAGAGGCGATCGGAGGAGGCCCCCTCACGGAAGAGGGGAAGAAATTCCTCGAGGAATTGAAGACAAAAGGCCTTTACAGGCCGCTTTCCACCACTCAGAAAGTCGTCCGTCTCATTATAGGATATATACACCTTATGACCGCGGTTATATGGTTCGGCACGATCCTGTACGTCCACATCCTCCTGAAGCCGGCGTATGCGGCAAAAGGGCTTCCCCGGGGGGAGTTGGCGCTGGGCTGGATCTCGATCGTCCTGATCCTGATCACGGGCATCCTCCTCACCGTCGCAAGGGTCCCCTCGTTAAAGGTCTTCTATACGACCAGGTTCGGGATATTGCTTGGCATAAAGATCTTCCTCTTCATGATCATGTTTTCAAGCGCGATCATAGTAACTCTTTACATCGGCCCGAGACTGAAGCAGAAAAAAAGAGCAGTCAGGAAAAAGGACTCCGGTATGTATACCGCCGAAGAGATCTCCAATTTCGACGGGAAGGAGGACAGACCCGCCTTCGTCGTTTATCGCGGTCGGGTCTATGACGTAACGGGCAGCAAGTTATGGAAAAACGGAACACATCTCAAGAAACACGAAGCGGGCCGTGATCTGACCGAGGCCCTCAAGACAGCCCCGCACGGAGAAGAAAAGATACTTGCAATGCCTGAGGCCGGGAAAATCGAACGCCCGGGAGAGAAGGTTCATTCCAGGCCGTTCCATGTAAGACTCTTCTTTTTCTTCGCCTACATGAACCTCGTTTTCACATTCCTCATCATATTCGTAATCGCACTCTGGCGCTGGTGGTAATCACGAATCCGGCTATTTCCCCTGGCCTTTCATGGACTCGGTAAGCCTCTTCTCCTCTTCGGCAAGACTGGTCGCTTCCTCATTGAAGGCCCTGATTTTTTCATCAAGAACAGTGTTCCGCCTCTTCAGCTCTTCGAACTGCTTGACGGGCATCCAGTCGGCTGCATTCTTGATATCTTCCCGGAGCTTCAGCCTTTCATTCACAAGGCGCTCGCGCTCGGCCACGAGCTCGGATTTCCTCTGCCTGATCTGTTCGAGTCTCATTTCAGGACCGG
The DNA here is from genome assembly GCA_040235385.1 of Candidatus Sulfobium sp. GTDB lineage: Bacteria > Nitrospirota > Thermodesulfovibrionia > Thermodesulfovibrionales > UBA6898 > JBECKU01. Next base: position 7,390 of record JBECKU010000020.1, read on the forward strand.
TCTTCCCTTCCCGGGCCGGCTCGCTTTTCCGGTCCTCGAGCAGGGGGCTCTCAGCCATCGGGACATCTCTTCCGACGCCGTCCGCTTCTCTTATCCGGACAACATCGTTCTCTTCGAGATAGAATGTCCCGTCGTCCTTGAAACACTTGAACCGGCCCTCAATTTTCTCACACCCCCCGGCGGGTATCTCCGTACCGTTTTTCATCAATATCACCACTCCGGAAAAGGCCGGTGATGCCGCCGCGAGGAGAAACAGGAGAATAAAGAACTGCAGTGATGTCATTGAAAGCTTCATTTACTTTTTCTTTTCTTTATGCTCCAGGACGAGTTTTGTCAGGGCCTCAGCGTCCTTCAGCCCCACCACAACAAAACCGTCCGGCATGATCAATGTAGGGGTACCGGTGATATCGAGTTCGCCTCCGAGCTTTATGTTTTCGTCCACCACCCCGGTCCCGCAGTCGGGCGCGGGTCTGGGCACGGGCTTCTTCTCGAAATTTCCCTCAAGGAGTTCAAGAGATTTATTGCAAAGGATACTCCGGGATTTCCAGTGTGCATCAGGATGAAATTTTAGGGGCATCAACATCATATAAAAAGCGATATCTTTCCTTTCAGAGGTTATCTTCTTCATTTCACCGTGAAGTTTTCCGCAGAACGGACAGTCCGGGTCGGTAAAGACGATCACCTTGTGAGGCGCGCTCTTTTTACCGAGCAGGAGCGCGTTATCCAACGGTATCCCTCCCGTTTCCACATACCGCTCCTCCGGCTTGTTAAGTTCACTGAGGGTCTCCCTGGTCTTGTTCTCCGCGGTATCGACTTCGTAGATAGCGCCTCCGATTACGTGTTTTTTTGAAAAACCTACATACATGATCCCCGGCTTTCCCTCGTTTTCTATAGTCACTTCCCATAGCCCCCCGACCGGGCTCATACGGATATTCATGACCTTCGCATCGGGCATGTTCATCTTGGTAAGGATCTGCCGGGCCTCCTGTTTTTCCAGAGAATGGCACTTCTGGCAATTCTCCTCGCACCCCCCGAAGGCAGAAACGCCGGAGGCATACAACAGGATAGACATCAGCCCGGCAAGAACAAACAATTTTTTCATCGACTACACTCCTTCTCTGGAAATATTTTTACTATATCACACGCGAAAGTGATTCATCCAGAATCTCAAGTCATCTCTTAACCCTCAGGATGCCTTCCATCTGATTTATCTTCTGGACCAGTGTACGGAGCTGCGAAAGGTCCTTGACCTCGATGATAAAGGTTATATGTCCCTTCTTGTCCTGGGTGGAACTGGCTTCGAGGTGATTGATATTGATGTTAACCGAAGATATGAGGGCACTCAGGTTCGCCAGTATCCCGGGTTTGTCCACGGTCTCGACGAAAAGGCGCGCGTTCGCCGTCGCATCGCCGGAGGCCTGCCAATCCACGTCGACGAGACGGGCATCTTCGACCACGAGCCTTTCGAGGTTCGGACATTCCCTGCGATGGATCGTCACGCCTTTTCCGATCGTAACAAAACCGACCAGATTGTCTCCGGGGATAGGATAACAGCACCTTGCGGTGTGATACAGGACGTTGTCGATCCCCTTTATGCTCACCCCCTTATGCTCCTTGCGGGGTTTCCGTATCTTTATCGTTTCGACCTCTTCCACAGGTTTCTCAGGCAGCAGCCTGTTGACGACCTGATGCGGCGAAACCTTGCCGAAACCGACCGAAACGTAAAGGTCTTCGAGTGAATTCAACCCCAGTGACCTGGCAGCCTGCAGGATCTCGTCGGACTTCATGAGGGCGCTGCTCATGCTGTGTTTCCTCAGCTCCCCCTCCAATAATTTGATGCCGAGCTCGACGCTCTGAGACCGCTCTTCAGACTTTATCCACTGCTTAATCCTGGTTCTTGCCCGCTGGGTCACCACGAACTTTAGCCAGTCCCTGCTCGGGCCGTGGGATTGCGCGGTTATGATCTCTATCGTATCGCCATTTTTCAACTGATATCGCAGCGGTACGATCTTGCCGTTGATCCTCGCGCCCACGCACTTATGGCCTACCTGGGTATGGATACCGTACGCAAAATCGATAGGGGTAGAGCCTGCGGGCATCTCCTTGATCTCTCCCTTGGGGGTAAAGACATAGACTACTTCAGGGACGACCTCACCCTTGACGGCCTCGAGAAAATCCATTGCATCCGGTACTTCTTTCTGGACCTGGACGAGATCTCTCAGCCAGGAGATATATTTACTGCTCTTTTCATCGAGCCCGCCCTTCTCCTTGTACTGCCAGTGGGCGGCGATGCCTTCCTCGGCGACCCGGTGCATTTCCTCCGTCCTTATCTGAAACTCCACCCTCTCGGCCTTAGGCCCGATCACAGTCGTATGGAGGGACTGGTACATGTTGGACTTGGGGACACCTATATAATCCTTGAACTTCCCGGGAATCGGCGTCCAGAGGGAATGGATCAGACCGAGGATCGCATAACAGTTTGCCTTCGTGTCGGTCAGGATCCTCAGTCCTATGACATCGTGGACCTGGTCGAAGGTGATCCTCTGCCTCTGCATCTTCTGATAGATTCCGTAATAATGCTTGATCCTTCCCGAAACCTTGCCGGGAAGCCCTTCTTCCCTCAGTTTCTTCTTGATTATTTCCTTGACTTCCCTGATATATCCTTCCTGGGCCTCTTTTCTCCTGGCGACTTTTTTCACAAGATCTTCGTAGAGTTCCGGCATAAGGTATCTGAAACTGAGATCCTCGAGTTCGGTCCGGAGCCATCCGATCCCCAGCCTGTTGGCCAGCGGGGCGTATATCTCAAGTGTCTCCGCGGCTATCCTTTGTCTCTTGCTCTCCGGAAGATATTTCAGCGTGCGCATATTATGCAGCCTGTCCGCAAATTTAATGAGGATCACCCTCACGTCTTCGGACATCGCAAGGAGCATTTTCCGGAAATTCTCGGCCTGGGCCTCTTTCTTGGTCCTGAATTCGACTTTTGAAAGCTTCGTGAGGGCCTTCACGACAAAAGCGATCTCCCGGCCGAAAATATTCTGAATGTCCTCGATACCGGTATCGGTATCCTCGATCGTGTCGTGAAGAAGTCCGGCAGCTATCGACGCGGGATCCATCTTCATCTCCGCCAGGATGCTCGCAACTGCAAGGGGGTGCTTGATGAAGGGCGAACCCTCACTCCTTTTCTGGCTGCAATGGGCCTCCCTCGAAAAGTGATAAGCCCGCTTGAGGACATCCAGATCTTTGTCCCCTGCATAGGACTGCACTTTCGCCAGAAGCCCATGGAGCGTCAGTATCTGGGGCATAGCTTATTATACAACTTTAGCTGCGGCTGGAAATAAAGGTGTGCACTTTATACGCGGAACTTAAATAAGAATAGAGGCCCGCGGGCCTATGCGCTCGGTCTGCAGGCCCTGAGCATGAGTTGGAGGGACCTGCCGCCGTTCCATTCATTTATCTTGGGAGTAAAGACGGCATCCACCTGCGAACCGGAAGACAGTCGCTCCAGGAAGTGACCCATTGCAAAACCTATGACATCCAGTGAAACCGCATTTTTCTTCAATTTCATCTTCAGATGGTTTCCGCCGACCAGTCTGGGCCCCACCACCTCGAGAGCTTTGGAGCCGAAGAACGGTTCCGTGTTACCCTGTCCGAAAGGTTCGAGCATCTCAAGTTCTTTGATAAGTCCGAAGGTAATATCGGAAAAATTGATATCGGCATCGATCTCCAGAGAAGGCGTCAGATCCCGGCCGTCCAGGGTCTTTCTTACGATATCAGTCATCATTTCCCGGAATTTCTCGATATTCGCAAGGTCGAGCCTGAGCCCTGCCGCCTGCCGGTGTCCCCCGAATGAAATAATGACGTCTCTGCACCTTTCAAGCCCCATACAGATATCGAAAGAGGGGACGCTCCGCGCCGACCCCTTTGCAATCCCGTCCCCGGTGGAGAGAATAAACGCCGGCACAGAGAACTCTTCCATGAGCCGCGACGCAACAATACCGAGGACTCCCTGATGCCAGCCCTCTCCGGAAAGGACAATAACGCACTCGGCTTCACTCTCGCGGAGTTGAGTCATGGCTTCCTGATATACCTCTTCCTCGATCTTCTGGCGTTCAGTGTTAAGTCTGTCCATCCACAGGCCTATTCTCAATGCCTCTTCGTCGTCATCCGAGAGCAGGAGCCGTACAACGTCCGTCGAATCGTCAATCCTTCCCGCCGCATTGATCCTCGGCACAAGCGTAAACGCGAGGAGCCTGGAATTGACCTCTCTCCCTTTGAGGCCGCAGACATCCCGGAGCGCCCTGATGCCGGGCCGCACTCCTTTGTTGAGCAGCTTTATCCCTTTCCTGAGGATGATCCTGTTTTCTCCGGTCAAGGGAACGACGTCCGCCACAGTACCGAGCGCGGCGAGATCGAGAAGAGAGAGCGTGTCATCCAGGGATAAGTTTACATCTCCGTCCACGGCAAGTGCCTGTGCCAGCTTGAAAGCAACTCCCGCACCCGAGAGTATCGTGAGCCCATTGTCACCGGGCTCCGTCTTAGGATTCACCACGGCAACCGCGGTGGGCAGCAAAAAACCATTTCTCCCGGTCGAATCCGCAACCGCAATGCCAGAGTCCCTTACCGGCTCATGGTGGTCCGTGATAATCACATCGATCCCTTTCTCCCGGGCAGCGGCGATCGCCCCGAAGGAAGAAATCCCGGTGTCGACCGTAATGATGAGACCCGCGCCGAGTTTTTTCGCCATATCGACCGCCCCCAGGTGAAACCCGTAACCGTGGATCATCCTGTGGGGGATACCATATTGCACATCGAGTCCGGCAGTCCGGAGCACCCGGACCATAATCGCCGTCGCGGTCAGCCCGTCGGCATCATAATCTCCGTAAACGAAAACTTTCTCCCCGGCGCGCAGCGCTGATTTTATCCTCCCGACCGCGATGTCCATATCGGGCAGGAGGAACGGGTCAGAAAGGTTCCGTATCTCCGGATTTAAAAAATTATGGATATCAGTGACGGTTCTGAGGCCCCTGTTGATCAACACCTGGGCCAGAAGGGGAGATACGGAAGCGTTCCGGGATAGATAGCGGACAAACTCCGGGTTAGTCTTGTTGACAAACCACTTTCTATGCATAAAGCCGCACTGCTTCGCGGGCCAAAGGCGAGGAAGAGGAACGTGCTATTTCATAACCGCGGTACACGATGCCTATTTCTTGGCAAAGGTAGTTTCCTTTTTCCAAAGGAGCAAAATGGGGCTGGCCACAAAGATTGAAGAATATGTCCCGACCAATATCCCCAGCATGATGGCGAGGGCAAAATCGTGGATAACCTCCCCCCCGAGGAAAAACATCGCAGCGGCCGCCAGAAGTGTCGTGAGAGATGTGATGATGGTCCTGGAAAGCACTTCATTTATGCTCCTGTTAATCACGCCCGCCAGAGATTCCTTCACCCTGACACTGAGGTTTTCTCTAATCCTGTCGAATACGACGACGGTGTCTGTGAGCGAATACCCAGCTATGGTAAGAAGCGCCGATACGACGATAAGATTTATCTCCTTTCCGAGGAGATAAAAGATTGCCAGTACCGCAATAACGTCATGGAAGGTCGCTATAGTGGCCCCGACGCCGAATTTAAATTTGAACCTGAAAGCGACATAGATGAGGATCCCGATCGCCGCCATAACTATGGCCATGGCTGCATCGTTTCTGAGTTTGCTCCCGACCTTCGGGCCGATGGCCGTCGTGGAATCGATTACATAGGTGTTGTCCTTGATATGTTGGCTCAGGGCCGAGGTGATACTGTCCGCGATCTGGTTAAGATCGCCTTCGGCTTTCTTTGTTCTTATGAGCACTTTGTTCTCCGCCGGGATATCCTGAAGATCGAAGTCTCTTACACCCCCGGCCTCCAGGGCGCTTCTCACATTCTGGAGAGACACCGGCTTTTCGAACCTCACCTGGACAGATGTACCGCCGGCAAAGTCGATGCCGAGATTCGCCTCGCCCCTCGCGATCTGGACAATCGCGACAATGCCCAGCGCGATCAGCACGCCGGTAACCAGAAAAGTGACATATTTTTTCCCGATAAAATCTATATTGGTCTTTCTCAGGATCTCTAACATCTTGCCTCCTATATGCTCAACTTCTTTATCTTGTATTTGCTGGTAATGAGGTCGAAAATCGATTTAGTGCCGACGAGTGCGGTGTAGAGGTTGATCGCAACACCCAGGCTGAGGGTGACGGCAAAACCTTTGATCGGGCCGGTCCCGAACTGGAAGAGGACCGCGGCAGTAATCAGCGTCGTCACATGGGAATCGAAGATGGTCGAGAAAGCCTTGTTGTATCCCGAATCGACAGCCGACCGCGGCGGTTTCCCCAATCGTATCTCTTCCCTGATCCTCTCGAACATGAGAACGTTCGAATCGACAGCCATGCCGACGGCGAGGATGATACCCGCGATCCCGGGCAGCGTGAGCGTGGCATTCAGCGATGCCATCGCTCCGAAAAGGAGAACGATATTAAGGACCAGCGCGAAATCCGCGATCAGTCCCGACAGCCGGTAATACAATATCATAAAAAGCACAACCGCAAGGGTGCCCACGATGCCCGCGATTTTACCGGCCTGGATCGAGTCGCTTCCCAGAGAAGGTCCGACGGTAACGTTTTGAAGCATCTTCAAAGGGGCCGGAAGAGCACCGGCCTTGAGTACGATTGCAAGATCCTTCGCCTCATCCATCGAGAAATTACCGGTAATCTGGGCGTTTCCCCCCGATATTTTCTCCTGGATCACCGGGGCGGAATAGACAGTATTGTCGAGAATGATCGCCAGTCGTTTTTTTACGTTGGCGCCGGTGATTTCTTCGAACCTTTGCGCCCCTTCGGGATTGAACGATATGGACACATAAGGTTCGCTGAACTGGCTCGTGAGGCTGACCCTCGCTTCGCTGAGCATATCCCCGGTGAGGACCGCCTCTTTTTTCAGAAGGATGGGCTGCTTCACGGCCACCCCGGTCTCCCTGTTTACCTTCTTCTCGAAGAGGATTTCATCGTCCTCAGGAATCTTTCCGGCAAACTTCGAAAGGACCTCTTCTTCTCCTCCCGGGGCCACTGCCTGCGGCAATTCGGCCGCTACAGGCGCCTCGTCGTCGACGAGTTTAAACTCCAGTTGCGCGGTCTTCCCGATGAGATCGATGGCCCTTCGCGGGTCTTTCACCCCGGGAAGCTGCACCACGATTTCATTCTCCCCCTGCCGCTGGATCGCGGGCTCGGCAACACCGAACTGGTCTATCCTGTTTCTTATCGTTTCGAGCGCCTGGTCGACAGCGTTGTCCTTGATCCTTTTTGCCTCACTGTCTTCGATCCTGAGGACAAGGCTTTCGCCCATGGAAACAGTATCCAGGAGAGGATAAGAATCTTTTATGAGAGATGCGATCTCCTGTGTCGAAGGTGTAATTTCAATCCGCAATCCCTCCCTCTTCGCCCGGGCATCGAGTTTCTTCTTCTCAAGCGTCTCGTTGATAAGGCGGGTGTATCGCTCCGTCGATGCCTCGACCGCCTTCTCTCCTTCCACTTCAAAGACAAGATGGAGGCCTCCCTGCAAATCGAGCCCCAGTACGATCCCCTTGCTTGGCATGCTGCTTTTCCACCACTCCGGCATATATTTGAAAAGGGCGGTATTCGGAAGGAAAAAAATGAAAGCAATAATTACGGTGAACCCGATGAAGAGAAACCTCCAGAGCACATTCTTTTTCATTGAAGCACTAACCTCCGCAATTTTCTATAGATAAAATCTTCATTCCGGGAAAAAAAACTGACGCAGACACATACCGAACCGGCGCATCAATCCCATATCCTGTAAAGGCCGGCATATGCTCCGAAGGTATTTGCCGGGAAACCTCGTCCGCAGTGATACTACAATTATTCTTCTTCAGCCTGCCTTACCCCGGCTATATAGGACTTGCCGAATTTGACCCTTACATTTTCCGCTATCTTCACCGTAAGAGTGTTGGGCCGCACATCTTCTATAACCCCGTATATCCCTCCGGTCGTAATAACCTTGTCTCCCTTTTTCAGGTTTTCCAGTAATGCCTTATGCTCCTTCGCCCTTTTTTGCTGAGGCCTTATGAGGAGAAAATAGAATATGACAAATATCAGGATAAGCGGAAGAAAACCCATGAGTCCCCCTCCCTGTCCCTGACCTCCCTGCGGGGCAGGTCCCATTGCATAGGCAAGTTCTGTAAACATCCGCCACCTCCGGTAAAGATTAGTGTGATACTATACCTTCTTTACAATTTTTTTATCAAGTTTCGACCGGACTGTTAAAGCCTCGTTTCCGGTGCGCCGGCAGAGGGAAAACAGCCCCTTATGTTAATGTTCTTCCACTCTGTTAAAATACATTGAGGATGAAAAAATACTACCTCCGCAGAGCTGCCCCTTCTACCGAAACCCGGTATTCAGAGGAACTGAACCCCGAGCAGTACGCAGCAGTGGAACACGGCGAAGGTCCGGCCCTCGTATTGGCGGGCGCGGGCAGCGGAATGACGCGTGTGGTGACTTACAGGGTAGCCAGGCTCATCAGGTCCGGAATCAGTCCGGAAAATATTCTGCTCCTTACCTTCACGAATAAAGCGGCAAGGGAGATGATGAGGCGGGTCGAATTTCTCATCGGGAAGAATGTCATGGGCCTGACCGGGGGGACATTCCATCACGTAGGGAACCTGGTCCTGAGGCGCCATTATCAGCTCGCCGGATACAGGGAGGGGTTCTCGATAATGGACAGGGAAGATTCAAAAGAGCTCTTTGGGTCCTGCGTCGCCGAAATTCAGATGAGAGAGGCCGTCATGCCGAAAGGGGCCGTTCTCGCCGAGATCTGCAGCCTGGCAAAAAATACGGAAACGGGCGTGAATGATGTCGTTCTGGCAAGGTTCCCCCATTTCATCAGGGTGTCCGGCGAGATCGGGAAGATCGTCTCTCTCTATGAAAAAAAGAAGCTCGCACTTAATCTCATGGATTTTGACGACCTGCTTGTGAACTGGAAGAAAGTGCTCATGGAAAATGAAAAATTGAGGGAATACTATTCCCTCAGATTCAGGTATATTCTCGTTGATGAATACCAGGACACTAACCGGCTCCAGGCGGAGATCGTCGATATGATGGCCGGCGGCATGCGGAACCTGATGGTCGTTGGGGACGACGCCCAGTCCATTTATTCTTTCAGGGGCGCTGATTTTGAGAATATACTCAGGTTCCCGGAACGATACCCCGAGACCGCCGTTTTCAAACTGACCACAAACTACCGGTCGACCCCTGAGATACTCGCCCTTGCAAACGGCATTATCGCACACAACAGGAGGCGGTTCGAGAAGGAACTCCATTCCTTTATGGAGCACGGAGACCTGCCGAACGTGGTCCCTCTCCGGGACGTGTTCGAAGAGTCTGCCTTCGTCTCGTCCGTCGTGATCGATTTGAATGCAGAAGGCGGTTCTTTCGACGATATGGCGGTCCTTTACCGGTCTCATTACCAGTCCATGCAGGTCCAGATGGAATTCCAGAGGAAGGGAATCCCGTTTGAGGTGAGGTCCGGGCTTAAGTTCTTCGAACAGGCCCACATCAAGGACATCCTGTCGACACTCAGGATCATCTTTAATCCCTACGATGAAATAAGCTGGAAGAGGGTCCTTAAACTGATCAGGGGTATCGGCAATGTTACTGCGGCAAGGATTTGGGGGCATCTGCGCTCATCGGAAAACCCTGTCGGGGCGATACCCGGGGCAAGCGGTCTCGTCCCTAAAAAATCTCTGGAGGGATTTGACCGTTTCCTGGACCTGATGAAATCACTGAGCGGAGAGAATTTTCTCTCCCGGCCGGCTGAAGCGATCGAACATATCCTGAGGTACGGTTACGAAGACTACCTTTACTCGTCCTATCCGAATGCCGAGGCGCGTATTGAGGACATCCAGCAGATGACGCGGTATGCCCTCAGATACGACTCCCTCGAGACGTTTCTTAGCGACATGACTCTCCAGGGGGTATCCGATGCAGAGGCCGGAACGGACGCGGAGTCCGACGGACGCGTAATACTTTCAACCATCCATCAGGCGAAAGGTCTCGAATGGAAAACGGTGTTTATCATAGGCATGACGGACGGGAGGTTCCCCTCAGCAAAGTCTTTGAAAAATGATGACGAAGAGGAGGAGCGCAGGCTTTTTTATGTAGGGGCCACGAGAGCGAAGGAATCGCTCTTTCTCTGCTATCCGACAACCTCCGAAGACTGGCACGCTATCGGGCTCCTCAGGCCGTCGAGGTTTCTCAAGGAACTTCCTGCGCATTGTTTTGAGGAGATCGAAGTCGAGGATGTATAATAGCGGACAATCATGCGCGGAATATCATTGAGATGACCTATTCTGAAACAATACGAAAAGGTTTCAGGCTGGTGAATTCCAGGTGGCAGCTCGTAGCGGTGCATATAGGTGTAATGATATTCAACTGCCTGGGGTTTTTTCTCTTCGTAGGGGTGCCGCTGGGAATCGCTTTCATTCTCTTCGGACTGGATCTTACCGCCCTCTCCGACATGAACACCGTAATCGAACTCCTGAGAAACCCGTTCGGGCTTTTTTCGCGGTTCTTCGGACTGGCCCTTATGGTAATCGCGAGCTTCGTCTTCTATATGCTGGTCGTTACGACCGTCTGGCTGTATGTATTAAGCGGCTCTGCCGGGATCATCGGTCGCACGATCCTGGAACCTTCCGGCAGATTCAGCATGCGCGCCTTCTTTCATGAGGCGGGAAGACTGTTCTTCCCCGTGTTGCGGTACACCTTCATTGTAGGTCTTTTGTTTGTCGCCGTTACTTTCGCCCTCGGACTTTTCGGGGGACTGTCGGTCGCGGTGGTCTCTGCAGCCTCATCACAGGACTCCACACTGGGGCTTTTTCTTAAAATTTTCTTCTCCCTCATCCTGGTAGTCGCAGGGATAACGCTGATTCTGAGCGTCCTTGCGGTGGCCGTCTACGGCGTGGCAATGCTTTTCTTTCGTGGGGGAGGGGCGGTAAGGGCTTTCCGGTCCTCCTTCAGATTCCTGTGGCATAACCAGGAAGCCTTCTGGCTGTATATCATTCTCCTGGCGGGATATATACTCGCAAGTTTCGCTCTAATGACGGTCGTCTATCCCCTGAATCTCATTCCCATTATCGGGACCGTTCTCTCCCTCCCTTTCCAGCTCTTATCCCATGCAATTCAGGGATACCTTGGCCTTGTGCTCATCGCTTCAGTGTTCGTCCACTACTTCGATGAAGAGGTCAGGACTCAGCCTCGGGAAGAGGGGCCTGTGACGGAACCTGAAAGGGAAGGGACTATTGCCGGAAATTCCACTCCTTCCGGAGATATTTCCGAATCCGCAGGTCCTGGGCCAGAGCCTCCTCCTCAGGAGTCGGAATAGACTCGAGAAATGCGATCCCGAAGGCTTCCTTAAAAGAAGAGCGCACCATTTTTCTGAATTCGTCCCTGTCCAGGTCTTCTACGAGGTTACAGACCCCCGTCATATGCCCCGTCAGGTCGGCATTTTCTTCGATCCGGAAGATTTGCCGCATCTCGCCCTCATCCATAACAAAGGGTATCGCTCCCTGCTGGAGCATCCCGTCTTCCCATCGTTTCTGGGCCGCCCCGATCATCTTTCTCCCCCCGATAAGGATTTCCCCGTAAGAACTTGACTGAAAACATAAGGGGCTGCCGGTGAGCACCTTTCCTTTTTCTCTCCTTTTTTTTGTTTCAGTGGAAATCCCGATTTTGCCGAGTGCCAGGCAAAGCGCATTGCCGATCTTCTCATAGCTGTCCAGGAGGCCTTTGGAGAAAGGTCCCGTATCGGTCCTGCAGGAAAAAGCGTATGTCAGTTCATCGCCGTGCAGTACAGCCCTGCCCCCGGTCGGCCTCCTGACCACAGGTATGTTCCGCCCGGCGCAATAGAGCAGATCGACAGCAGAAGTCTTCTGAAAATATCCGAGGCTCACTGCATGGTGGTCCCATCCATACAGTCTCAATACGGGGGGCGAATAGCCGGTTCTCACCGAGATCGACAAAGACTCATCGAGAGCCATGTTATAGAAGGCATCGCATCGTCCTGAATCTATGAATCGCCAAACCGTCTTCATATCTCGATGATAGTATTTCAGGGGAGGGCACCGCAAGAGAAGACTATCGATGAAGCGAAAACAATGACGCTTATTTTATTTTGTTGCCGGGTCAATAATGCCTCATCGTGATATATTGGTATAATAGAAAAATAAATCTCTTTTATGAAATCCTTCGTCAAGGCATTCCTCAGTTCTTTTTTAATCGTGGCGCTCTGGACCTCTCTTCCGGAAGCACGGGATTACTCCGAATACCGGGGGGACAGGATTGTTTTCCGTTATGAGCCGGCGCTCGATAAGGCGGCGCGGAGACTCGCTCAGGAATATCCCGAAATCAGGGCGGACGTGGAGAACAAAATCGGATGGCGGGCAAGGTTCATCCCTACAGTCGTATTGTTCGGCAGATCGGACGATTTCGATAAAATCGTCGCAAGCCGCCTGATTACCGGCTTTGCCGTCCCAGGGAGGCACCTGATCGTGATTGACTACTCAAAAACGGGGAATACCCCCTTCGACCTCAGAGACACCCTCGCCCACGAATTAGGTCACCTGCTTCTTCATGACCGGATCAGTTACAACAGGCTTCCCAGGTGGCTCGATGAAGGGGTCGCACAGTGGGCGAGCGGTGGAAAAGCCGATATTCTGAACCCCGGCGGCCGGGAAATCCTGAAACGCGCCGCTATATCCGGGAACCTGATCGCTCTCGCTGATTTGACGTCTTCCTTTCCCCGTCAGGACCGGCAACTGCTCCTGGCTTACGAAGAGAGCAGAAACCTGATAGAATATATTGCCGGGGAGCATGGGGAAGACTCGGTCCGCTCCGTCCTGGGGGGCATGGCAGGAGGGAAGACGGTCGAGGAAGCAATCAGGGATAATCTGAATGCCGGGTTGTCCGCCATCGAGCAAGAATGGAAAATTCAGTTGAAAAATGAATATTCACTGCCTGCGTATATTGCCGATCATATATACTGGGTCCTCTTTGCATCTGCGGCGTTCATCACGATAGCGGCATATTTAAAATTCAGGCAAAGGCTGAGAAACTACCGGGATGAAGAGCCCGAAGAATCTGCAAGGGGCGATAACCCTTCATGACCCTGTTATGATGACCCTGTTCTTCCCGGTTCTCTTGCAACTATACAGAGCTGCATCGGCATCCCTGATGAGGCTGTCGATAGTGTCGCCATCTCCCCGGAGAGTGCGGCTCGTAACCCCAAGACTCAGAGTAACTCTAACCTCCCCTTCCGCCGTGGGAACTGTCCGCTCCTTGACGGCCGCCCTTATCCGCTCTGCAAAGTTGCCGGCCCCGGTCAGGGAAGTCTCCGGGAGTATAAGCAGGAACTCATCGCCTCCGTATCGTCCCACGATATCTATCTTTCTTAGCGACTGCCGGAGGACCTCAGCAACCAGCCTGAGGGCCATGTCGCCTACGGCGTGCCCGAAAGTATCGTTCACGTCCTTGAAATTGTCGATATCGCAGAGGACTATGGACAATTCAGAGCCGTATCTCTCGGCCCTGTTAACCTCGTAGCTCAATTTATTCATGAGTGCCCTGCGATTCAGCAATTCAGTCAGGACATCCGTGCTCGACAGATATTCGAGGCGCTCGATCAGGAGTTTCTTCTCCTCCTCCGCCTTCTTCCGGCTGGTGATATCCCTGGTATATTCGATCACATGAGATACGCGGCCTTCCTCGTTCATGATGGGATAAGTATAAATTTCGACCCACACCTTCAATCCATCGGGGAAAGTCAAAAGCTTATCCTTTGCGCACGGATCCGAGGAATCGAAGGTCTTTTGCACGACACACTCATCACAGACACATGTCCTTCCCTGCAATATCTCGTAGCACCTTCCCCCAAGCAGTTCTTCGACGCGTCTACCCCTCATCTGTGCATACGCTTGGTTTACGCGGACAATCCTGAAATCCCGGTCCACAATGCTGAATGGGTCCATAATGCTGTCGAAGATCGTATTCAGGAACCTTTCGGATTTCTCCAGCAATTCCTCCGACCTCTTTCTCTCTGTGATGTCCCTGGAGATCCCCATCACCCCGCCGAAATTTCCATCGGTGTCGAGAAGGGTAGACGCCGAGAGGAAGGCCCTGAACGTCTCCCCGTCCTTCCTTCTGTTGGTAATCTCCCCGGTGAATTCCCCATTTTCGCAGACTCTCCGATGGATCTTCACGCCTTCGTCGGGATCAACATAAAGAATATCGACATGAAGTCCCAACACCTCTTCCTCGCGATATCCGAAAGCCTTTTGGGCGGATTTATTGAAACGTATTATCCTCCTCCCGGCATCTACAGCGATTATTATGTCGAGCGAACTCTCGATGATATTGAATGAATACCGGTGGACTTCTTTTCTCATTCCTTCCGGCCTGCTCACCTGGACTTTTCCTGACCGTGCGACGTCCCCCGACCGCATCCGGCGACGGTTTTTTTTGCGGACTTTGCTCTCACCGCTGTGTATCCCATATTTTCAATGTCCACCCCCGGGTTTATTATAGCAAAAACCGGCTTCATTTCAGCAGAATGACAAAACAATGCGGTAATCTTCCGTTGGGACAGGAACCTGGAGGGATATAGTTTTCGAACGGATTCTTTTGCCGACCTGCCTGCCGGCAGGCAGGTGTGGGTAGATTCTTTGAATTATCAGTCTGAACGGTTACTCTATACGTGGTTTCTCAGCATCAGTTCCAGCGGATGGGGATTCAGATAATATTGGCTTTTCAAGTAGGGTTCGTCGTATTTCCGCACAAAGTGGTTCAAAAGAGCAACGGGGACTATAAGGGGAATCAACCCGTTGTGATAATTGTCGATCACCCCGGCCAATTCCCGCTTTTCGTCGGCCGACAACTTTTTCTTGAAATAGCCCATGATATGAAAAAGGACGTTGGTGTTCTTTTTCACAGTGGCGATCAGTCTGAGTCCTTCCATCAATATGGAGACGTATTCTCCATAAAGCTCTTCAAGTCTGTATTTTTTCGCCTCTGCCACCAGCCGTCCGAGTGTGCGGTAATGCTTTCCGCTGTGCGAAAGGATCAGGAGTTTATGAGTCGAGTGAAACGACACAAGGTTCTCCCGGTTGCGGCCCTCCTGTTCCATTTCCTTCCATCTCCTGAATACAAACACTCTCTCGATAAAATTCTCCCTGAGCCCGGGATCGTGAAGTCTCCCCTCATCCTCGACAGGAAGAAGGGGGAAATGCTCCATAAACTCTCTGGCGAAGACCCCCTTCCCCCGTCTGGTCGGGATTCCCGAAGGATTGTACACCTTGACTCCGCCCATGCCTGAACTCGGTGATCTGCTCTTGAACACAAAGCCGCAAAGATCCATTCGTTCCAGCTCCAGGAGTCTTTCACGCGCCCAACGCACCATAACATCCGTAAAATCCTGACCGGTTCTTATTGTCACGAGACGTGGTCCATCCGCATCCCCCACAAGGCGCATCGCCTCACGGGGCACCGGAAGGCCGCACTCCACTTCCGGACAGACGGGGACCCATTCCACATACCTCCCGAGCGTTTCCGAAAGAAAAGGATCGAACTTATGCCCGCCGTCGTAGCGGACCTTCTCGCCAAGTAGGCAGGAACTTATGCCCAGCCTGATACGGTCTTTTATCATTCGATCAATCTCCTCATTTCCATCATTTTATATAAGATACCACGACTTCCTTGTTCTTCGAGTCCTGAAAGAAGCGAAATCCATAAGACCATAGGTCTCTCCATGGAGATACGGTACAATAAAGAAAATGATGAAGACCGATGAGTCCGCCGATGGCTAAGCTGGGCAGGATAGAAAAACCCGAAGCTGCCCTTTTTGCGGGCAGAAGAAAGCTCTACTGTGTGAGGAGCATTTATCTCCCCGTGAATTCACCCGAAGACTTGCTTCTCCTTCTGGAAAAATATTGGTATGAGACGGCGGGGCAGATTGAAAAACTCGAAGTCGCGGGCAGCGTAAGAAAGATCTTCTGCGAAGGCATTACTGATGGGAAAGAATCTCTGAACAGATTGAAAGATGCAAACCCCCGGCTCTTCTCCATTGTCGAAAAAAAGAGTGACGAAGGAGGAGAGATAATTCCCCTGGAAAAAGCTGCGATCTTCGGACAGTTCCTGGATTGGAGCAACTGTCTGGCCGTTGTGAGAACGAAGGAGGTATTTGCAAAGGTATTCGAATTCTATAATGAGCTCAGGGACAAAAGATGCCGGCACATGATCGGGACGATCGACTCATGCCTGTCTGAAGGGGAGGCGGGACTGCTCATCATGAGAGACGAAGACAGGGAAAATCTCCGGTTTCCCGAAGACATCGAGATCTTTCTTGTCACGCCGCCATCCTATGACGACCTTATGAAATGGATGAAGACTTAACTAACTGAATAATGAAGGACGTCCTTCGCAATAGCATTGAGACAGTACGCCATCTTTCCGAAGAGATCGGGCAGAGGAGCTACCTCGATTTCCCGAAACTCGCCGGGACGGTGGATTTTATCGAGGACAAACTCTCCTCCTTTGGATACAGCGTGGTCCGGGAGGATTTTACTTACAACGGGAAGACATATTACAACATTTTCTCCGACATCAGGGGCACGGAGAAGAACGAGGACGGCATGCTCCTCGTCGGTGCCCACTATGATACCGTAATCGGCACACCGGGCGCTGACGACAACGCCAGCGGCATAGCCGGACTCCTCGAACTTGCCAGGCTTTCCTCGCAGAGCCCGCCGCGGAGAACGATACGGTTTGCCGCCTTCTGCCTCGAAGAGCCTCCCGCCTTTATGACCAGCCGCATGGGGAGTTATGTCCACGCGAAACGTTGTAAGGAAAAGAGAGACCGCATTCATGGAATGATCTCCCTTGAGATGCTCGGGTATTACGCTGATCAAAAAGGGAGCCAGCTTTATCCTTTTCCGCCTTTCAGATTCTTTTATCCGGACAGAGGTAATTTCATTGCCTTTGTCGGGAATATCTCATCAAGGTCTTTCACTAAAAAGATAAGGGAC
>JBECKU010000362.1:0-1609 GCA_040235385.1 Candidatus Sulfobium sp.
ATCACGTTGAGCCGGTAGTACAGGTCTTCGCGGAACGTTCCGGCGGCGACATCGGCTTCGAGGTCGTGATGCGTCGCGGCGATCACCCGTACGTCGACACGGATGTCGCGGGTGCCGCCCACCGGCCGTACGGTCTGCTGTTGCAGCGCCCGCAGTAGCTTGATCTGTCCCGGAAGCGGCATGTCGCCCACTTCGTCGAGGAACAGCGTGCTTTCGTGCGCTTGCTGGATCAGTCCCTCCCGGTCGCGGTGCGCGCTGGTGAAGGCGCCCTTGACGTGGCCGAAGAACTCGCTCTCGAACAGACTCTCCGGAATGGCCGAGCAGTTGGCCGTTACGAAGGCGCCCGTGCTGCGGCGGCTGGCGGCGTGGATGGCCCGGGCCAGCAACTCTTTGCCGGTGCCGCTGGCGCTCTCGATGACGATGCTGGCGTCGCTGGCGCCCGCCAGTTCGGCCTGCCGCAGCAGAGACTCCATGGTCCGGCTGCGGGTCAGGATGCCGGCGCGCCAGGCGGCGGTCTGCGCCGTCGGCCGGTGTTCTTTCTCCGGGGGGGCGTGCATGTTCGTGGCTTCGCGCAGGCAGGCGACCAGCTCCGTGTTGTCTATGGGCTTGGTCAGGAAGGCGTAGGCGCCCAGGCGGGTAGCGCGCACGGCGTCCGGAATCGTGCCGTGCGCCGTCAGCAGCACGACCGGCAGCACGGGGTAACGCGCCGCGATCTCCGACAACAGGCCGATGCCGTCGAGTTCGTGCATCTTGAGATCCGTCACGACGGCATCCGGCTGGCGGCTGGCCAGGCGCTTGAGCGCCTGCTCACCGCTCTCCGCGGTTTGCACCGAGAAGCCGGCCCGCTGCAGGCGCAGGGTCAGCAGCTGGAGCAGGTCGGTATCGTCGTCGACGACGAGAACAGCGGGCGAACCGGTCACTGCTGCGCCTCGTCGGAATCCTGCTGGGTGTTGGCCATTTCCTCCTCGATGCTCTTCAGAATTTCGAGCTGCGATTCCAGATCCGCTATCTGCTTGACCAGGACCGCGTTGCGTTCCTCGAGTTCACCGGCCCTGGATTCCAGGCTCCCGATTTCGACGCGTTGGTTCGCAATTTCCTGTTGCGACCGCTCCAATGCCGTGCGCAGGTTGATTTCCCTGAGCAGCAGGTCGCGATGGGCCGACAGTTCGCTGTCATTGGGGATATTCGCCAGGATCTCCCGGCTTTGTTCGAGTTGCGCCGGGGACGCGCCCGGCCGGCTCAATGCATAGCCCGCGCGCAGCCTGTTGCGGTCCACCGGGTCGGCCAGGTAACGGTTGAGCGCCGCCTGCTGCTCGATTTCCAGGCTGCTCGAATCCATCCTGTCCACGCGCTCGGCCCAGCCGGTAGGATCGGGGTTGCCGCGTGGTACAGTGGCCTGGCAGGCAGCCATGCACAGGAGAACGGCCAGTGCTGCTGCCCGCCGTATCATGCAGTCCGCCTACGCAAGGTCAGGCGGAAATGCGCGCCGCGGCTGTCCGGTAGCAATTCGATACGCCCGTCATGCTGCTCAGCATACTCCCGCGCGATTGCCAAGCCCAAGCCTGAGCCCGCCACGATCGAGTTCGGCGGCCTCGGCCCGCTGTAGAAC
>JBECKU010000117.1:0-2726 GCA_040235385.1 Candidatus Sulfobium sp.
CCCTTTAACAGATCAAGGATCTCTATGATCAGAATCTCCGAGGATGTTCTCCTCGGGGGGCTGCTTTTTGTGCTGCCTTTTTCGGGACTGAAAACCGTGGAGGAGATACTCTTCTATACACTGATCGCAGCTTTTGCCGCCGACAAGTTCTTTTCCCGGGGAAGCTCATCAGTCCCTTTTTTCCCTGATAAACCGCTCGACATATTACTGGGAGCGACCGTCGTCTGGGCGCTGGTCTGTCTTGTCGGCGCGATCGATCCTGCTTACAGCCTCAATGAGATAGCCAACAAAATGGTCCGGCAGTATCTCCTCTATTTTGTCGCTTTTTCCGCTGCTTATGATCTTTCATCCGGCGTGAGGAAGGTAAGGAGATTCTTCTACCCGATCGCTGCCTCCACGCTCCTTATGTCCTCTTATGCCTGCTATCAGTTTTATGAGTCGCCGGTGTTCTTCTATAACCGTGTTACCGGTTTTACCGGAGCATTTTATCGCCTTAGTGTCTTTCTCGTCCTCTCCATGCCGGTTGTCGGGGTGCTGACTGTCGTCGGCCGCAGATGGATGAAGTGGCCGGCCACCCTCATTCTCGTCGTGTCTTTCGCCGCGCTCTTTTTCACCTTCACGCGGTCCGCATGGATCGCTGTAACAGCAGAGGCCCTTGTTTTCATCATCATCTTTTCCAGAAAGTTCCGAAAAATTCTGCTGGGCGGGATCTTTGCTACAATGGTGGTTGCCGCCATCGCGGCTTACAGGGACCCCGATTACCGTAAGTTGATCGTACACGGCTCGGAGCAGCCGCGAATCAAGGCTTTTCATCTCTCCGCAAAGATCATCGGCGAGCACCCGTTTACAGGCATCGGCTTTGGAAAGAGGGTCTTTGCAAGATACTATCCGGAAGTGGAGGTCGTACAGCACGCCCACAATATCTTTCTCAATACCGCGGTAGAGACGGGCATCCCCGGATTGATATTGTTCGCTGTGCTCTGGGCAGTGATTATCAAAACCTTTGCGGGCGCCCTTAAACGAGGACTGTCCCCCGAAAAAAAGATTGTCCTTTCGGGTATACTTGTCTCTGTAATAGGTTTTTTGGTACTCAATATGTTCGATTATATGTATATCGGCTGGCCGGGACAGGTGTGCTGGATACTGGTCGGCCTGGGGCATGCGCTCATCAGGTCTGAAAAGGCGGAACTTCTGCTTCGGATAAATGATCTCTAAGGTTATTCCATGGCCATAAAGCTTATAAAAAACAGATTTTTTGCCATAGGACCTTACATTAAGGGGAAGTCTGTCCTAGATATAGGCTGTGTCGACGCTCGTCCGGACGGACAGCGCAAATATAAAAGTACCGGGATGCATCTTTTTTTGATGGAGCGCGCCGCTCATCTGATGGGGGTGGATATAGACGAAAGAGGGATTGAGCAGATGGCCGGAGAAGGGTATAACGTCGTCGCAGGAGATGCTGAAAATATGCTGCTGGGGCGGGAGTTTGACTGTATTGTCGCGGGGGAGCTGATCGAGCACCTGAGCAATCCCGGCCTCTTTCTGGACAATATGCATCATCATCTCAGTGAGCAGGGTGCGCTGATCCTGACTACCTCCAATGCGTTCGGGATCAGTAATTTTTTCAGGATATCTAAAAGAAATGAGATAAAGGTCCATGCAGAACACACTTGCTGGTTCGATCCAAAAACAATTTCACAACTGCTCCTTCGGCATTCGTTCGTTGTTGACCGCATCTTTTTTACCAATAAGAGCAAATGGTACCGGAAAAGATATTTTTACAAGTTAAAATACCAGATTCCGAAGTTCTTGGCGGCCATAAGGCCGTATTTTTCTGGTGTGCTCATCGTTATTGCAAGGAAGAGAAAGAGTGCGTCCTGACCCTCATCGCCGGCCGTCCTTCTTGGTGAATCCGGATATCCTCAAAGAACTCGATTCCCTTATGGGAAGCGATCGCTTTTTTTTGCCTATAAAAGAGGACACCTCGGCCGTGACGGGTATCCTGGATGGCAAATCGTTCGGTCTGCCACACGACATCTGGGTCAAGAGGTTTAATTACGACGGCTTCTTTTCTCACCTCTACCAGATCTTATTCGGCAGCAAGGCGCGACATCTCTGGCGTGTAACCAGTGGTCTCTATGATAAAGGACTGCCCGTCCCTGAACCGGTTGCATTTATCTGCCCGACTTTCAGGGAAAAGAATTCTTTTTTTCTTGCTGTTGCTGTGGCCGGTGCGGGAAACCTGGGAGAACTATACAAGAAAGGGAGTTTCGGGGAACCGGAAAAGATAGCGAAGGGGCTGGCCCGGACGCTTGCTGCGTGGCACCTCTCCGGAACGGTCCACGGAGACCTGAAGTGGTCTAATATCCTTCTGCAAAGGAAGGAATGGGACAATCGGTTCTTTTTCATCGACCTGGACAGATCGAAGCTTTACAGGCTTCCTAAGTTAAGGGGTATGAGAAAGGACCTCGTCAGGTTTTATCGTTACGGTCTTGAACTCGGAGCGCAGGACTGGGTGGATGGATATTTTTTCCCGGAGTATCTCTCATGCCTCGCACAGAAATTGCGGGGAGAGATCGATCTCAAGGGCGTCAGAGAGCAGGCGCTGAAGGACTGGAAGAAGAAGGGGAGGAGAAGGCTCTGAGGAAGACGGGTCCTATCTCGCTTGTTCGTCATAACGACCTCGTCGTGAATGAAAAGTTCATTGACGTCCTTCAAAAAAATAA
>JBECKU010000131.1:0-10971 GCA_040235385.1 Candidatus Sulfobium sp.
CCACTGAGCCTTTCTTAAGACGCTCCAAAGGGATAATCAGTCGTCTGAGAAAAAAAATGGAGAGCAAAAAGGCCAACACAAGGATATAAAAAACGTAGGGGACCATCTGCTCAACAAGCCTGGGAACAATCTCCCGATGAAGTTCCATCACATTTTCGCTGACTCCCCTTTCCGTGTTTTCTTCAACCCGGATTAATCTCCGGACCTGGGTGATGACCGTAAAAGAATAAGGGACTACGATCATGAATGCAAAGATCAGAAACAGGGCAATCAGCCTGTAAAAAATCCTCTTCTTTCTGAACATCAGAACATATTCCTCACTAAATAGATAAGCACGAGGGTCACGCTCCATGAAATCAGGATCGCCGCAAAGGGAGTGATCCCTTTTTCTATAATCGATTCGAAATCAACGGAAAGACCGATCGCGGCGAGTCCGGCAGATAGCAGAAAACTGCTGGCGGATTCGAAATAGCCCAGGGACGGATGCAAGGCATCCATGGTATTCATGAGGACCGCAAAAAGAAAAAATACGATAATGAAAAAAGGGATACCCGGAATCAGGCCGTTATCCACCTGTCGCTCGGAAAAAAATAAGGCAGGGACGACAAACAGAAGGAAGGATATCCTGATCAATTTTATTTCCACCGCAGCGGGAATACACTCTCTGCAAATACTCCCCGCGACCACCTTCACCTGCCCCAGCATAGGGAGCGTAGTACCCGAAAAAAAAATAAATTCCGAAGTGTCTATGGAGAACAGATCGTACAGTATGGGATAAAATATTATTCCGGTGAGCCCCATCATCATTACCACAATAATCGATATGGAAGTGTCTTCTCTTTTTGCCCCGATGAGAGGGGATATAACGGCAATCGCGGTCGCTCCGCAGACGGAGAGCCCCGAAGCCATGAGAATGGCGGTTTTCCTGTCGATATTCAAAATATGAGACGCCAAAAGAGTAAGACCGAAGAGGCAGGAAAATACCAGTACTGTCGAAAACAGGACGTAAATAGGTATTCCCTTCAATACGAGTTGGGTTCCGTAGAGCGCGATGCCTGCACGCAGAAAGAACCTTACCGAAAGATTTATCCCTTTCTCCAGGGATCGTCTCATCCCTATGAAATTCCCCAAAAAAATTCCGATTATTATCGAGACTACGAGAGCGTCAAAAGAAGCGTGTAAAGAGGACACGAAAAGAGAGAGAAGCGCTATACCAAAAGTGGCGACGGTGCCGGGAATATATGCCTCAAATTTCATGGAGTTTTATCTTCAGTTTACCACAAACAAAAGGCTGACGTTCCTAAAAGAAAACCACATGCCGCAACGGACATCGGGTCCCGATTTTTGTGGCTGATCAAAAAATGAGAATAGGCCTTAAGGAGGCGACGATGTTACAGTTTAGCTAGTTCGCGGAAGAAATCACCGGCTTCGGCTATCGCAACCTCCCCCTGGGAGGAATCGGCGAGTCTTTTCCATTTGAGCATCCCGGAGCTGAGCTCCTCCTCGCCTACGATAACCACATATCCCGCTGAGATCCGGTCGGCCCTCCGCATCTGGCTCTTCAAAGAAGCTTCATGGTCACCCATTTCGACCCATATTCCACTCTTTCTCAAGTCGTCTGCGATAGGAAGACTTATCCTCGCAGCAGTTTCACCGAGGCTCGCTATGAATACCTGCGGCGTTGGAGCGCCGACATCCGATGTCATCTTCACCAGTTCCACTATTCTCTCCATACCGACAGCGAAACCTATCGCAGGCGTATCAGGTCCTCCAAACTCCCTCACCAGCATGTCATATCTTCCCCCCGCCGCAACTGCATTCTGAGCTCCCAGATTTCCGCTGGTGACTTCGAAGGTCGTGCGAGTATAGTAATCCAGGCCCCTTACCATATCGGGATTGACAGTGTAGGGGATGCCGAGTTCCCGGAGAAGAGAAAGGAAGGTCCCGAAATGCCGGTCGCAGTCGTCGCAGAGATAGTCGGTAACTCTTGGCGCCCCTATTCTCACCCCGATACAGCTTTCCACCTTGCAATCGAGAATCCGGAGGGGGTTACGGTCATATCTCCTGACACAGTCGGCGCACAGGCCTTCAAGCCTTCCGGAAAAATAATTGATGAGAGCATCTCTGTATCCGGGCCTGCATACCGCGCAACCGATGGAATTAACCTGAAAATTGAGGTCTTCCAGTCCTAGACGAAGGAGGAAATGCCGCAGCATGGATATGATCTCGGCGTCCGTCTCCGGCCTGCCCGAGCCAAATGCCTCTACACCGATCTGGTGAAACTGCCTGAACCTTCCGGATTGGGGCCTTTCATACCGGAACATGGCCCCGGAATAGAAATATTTCTGCGGGGGCGGCAGTTGTGAGAGATGGTTTTCAACATAGCATCTCACGACTGATGCCGTCCCTTCAGGCCGTAAGGAAATGCTTCTGCCC
Source organism: Candidatus Sulfobium sp. (assembly GCA_040235385.1). Lineage (GTDB taxonomy): Bacteria > Nitrospirota > Thermodesulfovibrionia > Thermodesulfovibrionales > UBA6898 > JBECKU01. The sequence goes on from JBECKU010000131.1 coordinate 2,437, forward strand.
GCCTTGTCGCTGAAAGTGTACATCTCTTTTTCGACGATGTCCGTGTTCTCGCCGATGCTCCTTGTGAATACCTGGGTCGATTCCACGAGAGGAAGCCGCATCTCCTGAAATCCGAAGGACGAAAATATCTTTCTGGCGGCATCCTCCACTCTTTGCCACACATAGATATCGGGCGGAAGGATATCCCGCATACCCTTCAACGCCTTGTAGCGTTGAGATCCGCTCACTGCTGGACCTCATCCACGTTCTCGCTGTCCCGGCTGACTTCCCCCTCCAGCATCCTGGCATGACTCTCGATCAGCCGCTTCAGTTCTTCTTTGAAATGGCGCCGAATACCCTTAAGATCTACAATATCTTCATGAATCTTGATCACCTTTTCCTGGGCCTCCTTGATGATGGTATCGGCCCTCAGCTCCGCTTCTTTGATAACGAGTTCCGCCTCTTTTCTCGAGTTCGTCTTGTAATCCTCGACCATCTGTTGAGCGGTGAGCAGGGTCTCCCTCAGAGTCGTCTCCATTTCCCTGTAGCTCTTTATATTTGCTTCGGCCCTCTGGACATTTTCCTTGAGCGACGCATTTTCCCGGAGCAGTTCCTCCATCTCCTCACGGATCACCTCCAGAAAAGCATAGACTTCCTCGACATCGAACCCTCTGAACTTCATGGGGAACTGTTTCTGCTGGATATCAAGCGGCGTAATCCTCATCTTAGCCTCCTCCTAATTTATACCCGAGTTTAATCAGTGACGTCACGAAAAAAGACTGAATAAAGATAATAACAAGAATGACGATTATGGGCGAAATATCGATAGGACCCAGTCTGTAGCCGATAATTCGTCTTACAGGCCGGAATGCGGGTTCAGTAACGGAGTAAAGGAACCTCACCACCGGATTGTAGGGGTCGGGATTGACCCAACTGACGAGCGCTGCGATAATTACAACCCATTTATATATCCCGAGAACGATATCAAGAATTTGCGCTATCGCGATGACAAGATCTCCAAAAACGAACATTACTCCCTCCTCCCCAGTTCTTCCGCTTTGCTTTTTGCAGCCTGAAGGGCTTTCCCCACCATGTCTCTCAGGCCGTCCCCTTCAAATATCTTCAGCCCTTCCGCTGTCGTGCCTCCCGGCGAGGTTACCATAGCCCTTAACTTTTCGGCGGGCATCCCGTCATTCAGCATTTTTGCAGTACCCCATAGGGTCTGGACTGCCAGTTCGGCGGCATCCGCCTTCCGTAGTCCGAGTTTCTCGCCGGCATCGATCATCGCCTCCGTAAAAAGCGCAAAAAAAGCCGGTCCGCTCCCGGAAAGCGCTGTTACGGCATCCATCAATTCTTCCGGCAGAACGATTACTCTGCCGACAGACATGAGTATCGTTTTTACGATATTGACCTCGCTTCCGGCCAGGGCGTCGCTATAAGACATGACCGACATTCCAGCCTGGACGAGCGCCGGGGTGTTCGGCATGACCCTTATGATTTTTTTTGTCCCCAGACGTCCGGAAAGATACGAAAGCGTGATGCCGGCCGCGATCGATACAATGGTTCTTTCTTCGGTAACCTCACCGGATATTTCTTCAAGTACAGTCCCCATCTGCTGGGGTTTTACCGCCAGGATTACGATATTGCATCTATTTACTACTTCCCGGTTCGATTCCGTAGTCTTGATTCCGTATGTCCCCTCAAGCTCTTTTCTCCGTTCCTCCCGGGGTTCCGATACGAGGACTTCTTTCCGGCCGCCGGCGACTATCCCTTTGATTAATGCCTCCGCCATATTTCCGCCGCCGATAAATCCCGTCATTGTGCACCCTTTACCCTTTCGCCGAATATCGCGGTCCCCACCCTGACCATAGTTGCACCCTCCTCTATCGCCACTTCGAAATCATTTGACATTCCCATTGATAGCTCATCTAATGCTTTGTATCCCGCAGCAACAGCCTCATCCCGCAGAGCTTTTAATTCTCTAAAATAAGGTCTCGATTCTTCCGGGTCGTCAGAGAAAGGCGGGATCGTCATCACGCCTTCGACCTTTAGGTTTCTCAGTCGAGCCAATCTCGCAACAAAATTAAGGCAGTTATCTTTTGATATCCCGTACTTGCTCTCTTCGTTTGAAAGTTTAACTTGAATTAATATCCGCTGCATTTTACCAGCCTTTTCAGCATAATTATTGATCGAGGCTGCCAGATCGAAAGAATCCACAGAGTGAATCAGATCGAACAATTCGACCGCCTTCTTTACCTTATTTCTCTGGAGATGCCCGATCAGGTGCCAGGTGACATCGCATCCCCCCGTCTTCGTTACTACGTCAGGGATCTTTTCCTGGGCCTCTTGCACCCTGTTTTCACCGAACTCACGCAACCCCGATTCGACCGCTTCCACCACCGCAACTGAAGGCACATATTTCGTAACACCGATCAATCTGACCTCTTCTGGCCCCCTATCGACCTTCACCGCAGCACGGGCGATCCTTTTATAGACTGCATTGATATTTTCGAAGACCGGCCCATGTTTACTCATAAAAAAAACACTATTATACTATTCTCTCTCACATTAAAATTCAATAAAGCTATCCCAAGAGCTACGGATTCATACCCCCGCGATAAACCAGCCGCCGAAAAAAATCAGGAAGACCCCGCATATATAGAGCATGCCCCTGTATCCTCTTTCGCCGATGACCTTCCTGCCCCTGGCGACAGTAAAAGAAATGATGCTGTACCAGACAAGGTCCGCAGATATGTGGCCGATAAAGAAAGATATGACTCCCGGGATCCCGAATTTCAGTGAGCTCAGCAGATACCCGAGGCCTACTGTTATCCACCAGACCGTCCAGTACGGGTTCGATAAGCTCCCCAGAATGCCCGAAAGAACAGGGTGCATTCCCGGACCCTTCCCGTCGGAAAGGAACTCCAGTTTCACCCTGCGGGCGTCCCTGATCAGCATCAGCCCCATCACGACCAGGATCAGCCCCCCTGCCGAAGCAATAATGAACCTCGTCCTATCAGCCGCAAGAAAAGGGGTAATCTCAAAAACGAGCAATAATACTATGAGGATCTCAAGAAGTCCGTGGCCGAGGATGATCAAAGGTCCAGCCACAAAACCCCTTTTCATCGTCTCGCTGACGGTGATTGTAAAGAGAGGCCCGGGCACAAGGGCGCCTGAAAGAGCGAGCATGAACGAGCCCGCTGCTATGACTGCGAGGTTAAGCATGGGACCGCTCTCCGGTACTCATCCCACAAAGTCTCCTTCGAGACTCCCGGATCTATGAAATCCCAGGGCAGGATTTCGGTTTTATCTTTTTTCCGAAAAATGTAATAATCACGTCCGGGTTCGAATAACCGACTTCCCGCTGAACGTCCCGTCTCAGCCGCCATCTCCTCAATTACATGAGCTACCCTTCTGTCGCCCATTGAAAAAAGTCCCTGAACGTAAGCGTATTTAGGGAGGTCATGAAACACCTTGACGCCCTTCTCCATTGAGAGTCCCTTCTTGATTCTTTTCAAACGGTCTTTAACCTCGCTCAACGGCGCCATTGGATGCCACTGAAAAGGAGTGAAGGGCTTGGGCACAAAGGTGCTCACGCTCAATGTGATGAAGCCCTTCCTGGACCTCTCACGTATTTCTTTTACAAGACTGATAATACCGTCGATATCTTCCTCGGTCTCTGTCGGGAGGCCCGCCATAAAATAGAGGCGTAATGTCCCGATCCCGCTCTCCAGGATCAGTTTTGCGGTCTCGAGTATATCTTCGTCCGTAATTCTTTTATTGATAACGTTCCGTAACCTCTGGGTACCGGCCTCGGGAGCGATGGAAACACTTCTGTGGCCCTTCATCAGTGCGACGAGACGACCGCTCTTCGGGCTCGCCCGAAGCGATGTAATAGAAAAATCTACCCCCTCCATCGATAAGGCTTCCTCCGCATGGGGATAATCCGAAAGAGACGGTCCGATGAGACCAATCCGGTTCGTCGACTCAAGAGCGATCTTTATCTCTTCTTTCAGCACTCCGATATCCTTTTTCCTAACCGGCTTATAGATGTGTCCCGCGACACAGAACCTGCACGACCAGAGACACCCTCGCATCGCTTCAAGAAGATACATGTCTGCAAATTCGAATTCAGGACTGACGATTACCGGCTTCAGAGGCGAGACCGATATGTCGGAGACACTCCGTTTCCTGATAACTTCCGGAGCATTATCCAGGGTTTTTCTCTCCATGATCCGGCCGGTTTCACCGGAATACGTAACGGAATAATAACGCGGCATATAGATGCCTTCCATATGAAGAACCCTTTCGAACAGGTCCTTTTTTGTTCCAGACTCGCGGAACGCCGTAAGAAACTCCGGCAGCGATTCTTCGGCCTCTCCGATAAAGCAGATATCGAAAAATTCAGCCAGAGGCTCAGGGTTATAAAAGGCGCATACTCCCCCCAGGATGAGAACCGGATGAGATGCTTTTCGTTCCGCACTCCTGGCCGGTATCCGGGACATCCCGAGCATTTTCAAGATATTAGGATAATCGTTCTCAAAAGAGACGGAAAAGGCAATTATATCGAACTGCGCAAGCGGCCTTTTCGATTCGAGAGAAAATATTTCTGTCCCGGTCTTTTCATATTCCTCGATATCGTCTTCCGACGGGAAGAAGGCTCTTTCACAAACTACATCCGGGAAATTGTTCAAAAGTCCATAAATTCCCTGGAAACCCAGTCCCGACATCCCCACGGAATAAGTGTTAGGAGAGATCAGCACAATATTGATCCTCCCCCCGGGGTCTTTAAAGACAGTCCCTCTTTCCCGGGATAGCAGGTAATCGGTCTTCTCTCTCAATCTCCTGTTCATCGTTTATTATACTTTTTTAGGTCTTCTCCGTGTCTCTGTGCCTCCGTGGTGAAATTCTTTTCCATTGTTGGCATTAAAGGCGTAAAGGCCTGGATTTTCATTTGTCAGAAGGGAATGGTACAATTTTGCTGATGAAAATAATTGCTCAAAACCGCAAGGCCTTCCATGATTATTCGATCGAAGAAACAGTCGAAGCGGGCATTCAACTGACCGGGACCGAGGTCAAGTCTCTGCGGGAGGGGAAAGCCAATCTTAAAGACAGTTATGTCATCGTAAAGAACGGCGAGGTTTTTTTGTTCAACTGTCATATCAGCCCATACTCTCACGGCAACATCATGAACCATGACCCCCTCCGGACACGAAAGCTCCTTCTCCACAAAAAAGAAATCTCCCGACTCCAGGGCAAGGCAGCTATCAAAGGCTACTCACTCATTCCACTGAAACTATACTTCAAGGGATCTCACGTAAAAGTTGAAGTTGGGCTCGCAAGAGGTAAGAAACAATACGAAAAACGGGAGTCAATAAAGAAAAAAGAGGCGGACAGAGAGATAGAGCGCGCCATGAAAACCGGTCGCTGGTGTGTTATAATATTACTGAGAACAATAACCTAGGGGGCGAAAGGACTCGACGGGGGTTATGAGGCTCATGTGGCATGTCGTGGCTCCATCACCACGTTAAAAGATGGAACAAAACACAAAAGCCAACAACGAACTGGCACTCGCTGCTTAATTAAGCAGCACGCTCCTTCGGGATTGTCTGTGTCCCGGAGACAGGCGTCAATCAGCAGGCTGGTTACCGGGATCGCTCCTGACCCGGTGATGAGATCAAGGGAGATTGGATTTCAGGAAGCCTGACTGCCGGGGACCTGAGATCTGAAAACCAAAAGACAGTCTACACATGTAGAAGCATGAGTGTAGTACCTTCGGACGCGGGTTCGATTCCCGCCGCCTCCACCAATGAAGTAGTTGATTCTAAACGAAAAGTGACACCACTCAGGCGGGTCATTTTCGGGTCACTCGTAGAAGTCCATGTTCATTTTTGTCCCCAATTCGCTATGGCCTTTCGCGCTTCCCGAGGTGGTTACTGTTGCTCTGATGCCCTGGCAAAACTGACGTCTGAAGCACCATGATAATTTATGAAATATTCTTATACTTAAATTTAAAAAATATATTGGCAGAGATTATTGAGGACATGATTCAATATCATCATATCCTGTGCCTGGGGGATTGAAGTCTTTGATTGCCGTATTCAGAGCGACCGAATGGATTAGAGCAATTTTAAAGATTTTACTTTTCATTCATTTCGTCATCTTTCGGAAGAGCTATCAGTAATACAAAAGATGGGTATTATGCATAATTTATGATTTTGGGGATTGATGCGTCTCCACCACGCGGAGGGCAGCGGCTGAAATCATTAAAGAAGGCAGAAGAACGATCACTCGCTAACAGCTGAACTCAGCGGTGATATAAGGTTATTTTGAAAAAACTATGCCGAAGGCTGAACGTAACTTAAAACCCCAGCGGGCAGATTATCCCAATAGGTCATCTCTTGCAAAGATAACCCCTCCTCTGCCTGGCGACATTCTGGAGAGAAAAAGGCTTTATCGCCTTTTGGACCAGGCAAGGAACAGGCCGGTTGTTTGGATTACAGCGCCGGGAGGCTCAGGGAAGACGACCTTGGCAGCAAGCTATCTGAATGCACGGAATCTGCCGTGCACCTGGTATCAGGTCGATGCGAGAGACGCAGACATCGCGAGTTTTTTTTATTATCTGGGAATGGCTGCCAAGAAGGTTCGCCCGCAACAGCGGAAACCCCTGCCCTTATTGAAACCAGAGCTTCTCCAAACCCTTCCAGTCTTCGCACACCGGTTTTTCGAAGATCTTTTCGGCAGACTAAAGTCACCGTCTGCCGTTGTTTTTGACAATTTTCAGGATTTGGGAGAAAAAGCAGCCTTATATGAGGTAATCAGCACAGGACTGCACCTGGTTCCGCACGGCATCAATGTGGTGGTGCTAAGTCGGAGTGAGCCTCCGCCTGAGTTAATGCGTTTGAGGGCGAACGGCAAGATCAGCATTATCGAGTGGGATGATTTGCAGTTCACTTATGAGGAAACCGCAGACATGATCAGAAGAAGCACGGGGAAGAGAATCTCTTCTGAAATAGTGGCCCGCGTACACGAAAGAACAGACGGCTGGGCTGCAGGTATCGTATTGCTATTAGAAAAAGCCAAGAGAGGCGGTATTACGACGGAGTTGATCAATAAGGTAACAAGAGAGAGTATTTTCGATTATTTTGCAGCGGAGATCTTTGATAGTGCAGATGATGCGACAAAAAATTTTCTGCTTAAAAGCGCCTTTCTTCCGCAGATCATTCCGGCGACCGCCGTAAAATTGACGGACGCTGCAAATGCCGGAAGGATATTATCTGTCCTGAACCGCAACCATTTTTTTACGACAAAACAGAGCACAAGCGAATCCTCATATCAATATCATGCGCTGTTTCGTGAATACCTGATGTCGAAGGCGGCTGAGGTGTTCTCAGAGAGAGAGATCTCTGAGATAGTGAAAAAAGCGGCCTGTCTTCTTTCTCAACAGGGTGATTTTGAGAATGCTGCAGCGCTGTATATTAAGGCAAAAGACTGGCCCGCGGTCGCAGGATTGCTCCGTAATCACGCGCCCTCCCTTCTCAGCCAGGGCAGGAGCGAGACAGTCAGGGAGTGGATCGACAGCCTCCCCCCGGAACTGATCGAAGCAGAGGGGGATCTGCTCTACTTCAAGGGGCTCTCCCTGTTCGTAATCGACCCTGGTCGGGGCAATGAAATCCTCGAGAAGGCCTATGGCGTTTATGAGAAGAGCGGGGACGTCAGGGGCATGTTTCTCACATGTTCAGCCGCTGCGGACAATGCGATTTACAGCATCGATTTCGCATCCGGCAGGCCCTGGGCGATGAGGCTGGCAACGCTTCGCGAAAAGGACAGCACCCTTCCCGGTGACGAGGTAATGGAGCGACTGAATCTCGGTATCTTCAACGCTTTGGCTCTCACGGCCCCTGACCACCCTGACATGACGGCGCTAAGCCAGCAGGCAGCCGCCGTTATTGTCGAAAGGCGGGACCTTGATCTGACGCTGCGGGTCAATACGGCGATGAATCTCTTCTACTACTATATCTGGACGGGCAGTCACGGACGGGCGAAAACGCTCGTCGAGCTGGTCGAAAAATATGCCGATTCCCCCGATCTCTACGAAGTCGTGAGAGGCCTGATTATCGTAAGCATGGCTCTCTACTATTTCATTACCAACCAGACGGATAAATGCATCTCCTGGGTTGAGAAGGGCAACGCCCTTGCCGAGCGGTCTTCCGGTATGAAGGCGGTGCAGCGGCACGCCATGGGCCACGGCATATCGGCCCTGCTGAGCGACGGCAACATCGAAGCCGCCGACAAAATGTTCGGTGATTTTTGCCGGGACATCCACGAGGCGGCTTTGATGGACAAGGCTTACTATTACGATATCCTGGCCTGGCGGGCCCGCCTGGGCGGGGACGATGCCTCGGCGCTGGAAAATCTCCTGAAAGCTCGGGAGCTGTTCTCGGGTTTCCCCGCAGCCGAGGTAGTGCATGATTTTGTGGCAGCTGAGTACCTTAACGAGGAGGGCAGAGACAAGGATGCCGACATTCTGCTGGCACGGGCGCTCGAGGGCTGCCG
>JBECKU010000137.1:0-4825 GCA_040235385.1 Candidatus Sulfobium sp.
TACTGGATGACGAAGAACTCGAAGAAAGTTCGTGGGGCGATACGACCGACGACGGTTATACGATGGATGTTGAGATCACTACCACGTCCGAGAAAAGGACAGAAAACCTTCAAGTCGAACTGCTGGAGGTCAGCCTTACGCTCCACTGGGAAAAGGGAGCTAAAGACCGTCAACTGACTCTTAAAACAATAAAACTCGTGCCGAAACAGATATAGAGGGGAACCGATATTGATTATTCCGACAAACAGAATATTTCATAGGTATTCCCAGAGTGGATTTACACTTCTGGAACTGATGGTATCCTTCGCCCTGCTCGGCATAATCGTGGTAGTAATAGCCGGGGCAATGAGGCTCGGGTTCCGCTCGGTCGAGGCGGGGGAAAAAAAGGTCGGCGCTCTTGAGCGGCTGAGGGCCTCCGTCGCTATAGTCAACTCTCAGATACAGTCACATAACCCTCTCACGTTCGATGACGACGGAGAAAAGAAGTCTTATTTCGATGGTCAGAGGGAATCCCTGCAATTTTCTTCCAATTGTTCCATCTGGGGAGGACAAATGGGATATGTAGTCGTCAAATACGAGGTCGGGCGTGAAGATGACGGGAAAATGAAGTTGACAGCTTCTGAAACTTTTATCGGCACCGAAGAGAGCAGGGAGACGACCCTCTTCAAGTCCATGGACGATATCTATTTCGAATACTTTTACAAAGACCCCACAGAAGAAACAGGATCGTGGACAGATACATGGACCGACGATGCCAACATCCCCCAGAAGATAAGACTCCGGATGAACTACAAGGACAAAGATTTTTCCATGATCATACCGGTGCGGGTGTCCGGTTCTCCGGGACAGCCGTCAGCTCCCGGAGTACAGAGTTTTTTCCGGCCGAAAGGACCAGAGGAACAGTAGAAAGAAGCAACGAATAGAAATAATGACCTAATGAAAACATTGCAGCAGACAAATAAGCTTAAAACAGTTAACGACACCGGTTCACAGCGGGGCGTGGCTCTGCTGATGGTGTTATGGGTGCTTACTATTCTGACAGTTATCGTCTTTTCGTTCTCGTACATGGCCCGGACAGAGACAGAAGGTGCTCTGTCCTTCCGTTACGGGATAGAAAAACAATTTCTTGCAGAAGCGGGAATCGAACGGGGGATTATGGAGATCTTTTATCGACAAGCCAATAAGAATCAAAATATTCTTCTCGAGGAAGATATGGATGTCTGGAGCGTCGATGGGACCCCGCGGGAGATAAAGATGGAAAACGGACGCGCTATGGTCGGCATAACCGACGAATCGGGCAAAGTGGACATAAACAGGACACCTGATGTAATATTAAGAAACTTGCTGGGAAATCTTGGTGTTGAGATAGATGAAGTCGACGTCATAGTGGATTCCATGCTGGACTGGAGGGACCCTGATGACCTCGTGCACCTTAACGGAGTGGAAAGCAGCTATTACATGTCGCTGCCGAATCCCTATGAGGCCAAAAACGCGGATTTCGACACACTCGAAGAACTTCTGCTGGTAAAAGGAATGACTCGCGAGATACTTTACGGGGATGGGGAAAAAGGCGGCCTGATCGATTATATTACAGTATATAACACATCAGGGCGCATAAATTTAAATGCGGCACCCAGAGAAGTGTTGATGGCTGTCCCCGGGATGACAGGGGAGATAGCTGACAATATTATAATGACCAGGGAGAACACGCCGATTACGAACTTACAGGAAATCGGTATTACGAACTCCCAGTTTTTAACTTTAGGGGAGAGCCGCACTTATACTTTGGAGTCCTCCGGCTTTAAGGGCGAGGAAAAATCGGGTTATTCGATCAGGGCAACGGTTTCCCTGATGGGGAATAATAAAGTGAATTATCTATATTACAAGAGTCCTGCAGAAGTTAAAGCGGAAGCAAAAACAGAAGAAGAAGTAAAAACGGAATAAAAAATGGCCCAGAGTCTGTCTTTTAAAAAGATATCCTCTTTCACCGCTGATTCGTCCGCAAAGTTGAAGGGCGTGTGGAAGCCCCTTCGGAGGTTTCTCTTTTTCAGCCTGGCCGATGAGGCGGTGGTACCACAGAAAAATATCTCCGTCTCCATTGAGAGAGGGAAGCTTTCCGTGGTTTACGCCTCGAGGTTCTTATCCAGGATTTCCATTAAAGGAAGCAGGGAATATACCTTCGATGAAGATAAGTACCCCCAGCCCGAAGAACTCGCTTCATCCCTGTCTCTCGCCGTGAATGAGTTCGGCGCCGGCAGGAACGTAACTATCACGCTCGGCCTGCCGAAGGCCTGGACGGCTGTAAGGACCGCGGAATTCCCCGCTGCAGTAAAGGAAAATATTTCCAATGTGATCGCATACGAAATGGACCGGCTCACCCCGTTCAGCGCTGAGGAGGCTCTTTTTGATTTCAGAGTGCTGCAGGATACCGGAGAGAGGATCACCCTTCTCGTAATGGCGGCGCGGGCCGACACTGTAAAGCCCTATATTGCGGCCCTCAGGGATAACGGCTTCAAAGTCACAGGCATAACTTCCCGTCTCGCCGGCATGGGAATGCTCTGCCGGAATCTGGATAAAAAGACCGACACACTTTATATTGAAATAGGAGAGAATGGATATGACGGGGCCCTTTTTACCGAAGGCGGCCTTGCGCATATCTTTTCCGGCGAATTTTCAGGAGGGGACGAAAATGCCTGGGCGGACACCGTCGCCGCTGATCTAACATCCCAGGCTGATGCGGGGAAAAGCAATGGGAAAACCATTCAGGTTATTGCCGATTTAAAGAGCGGAAGACAAAGTCTCAGAGGCCTGCTCGAGTCCCGGCTTCCCATGCCTCTTAAGGTCGTCGAAAACGTGGAAACCGCGATCCGGCTGCCTGATTCTCTTCGGACCAGGCCGTATCCCGCCATCGCCAATGCCGTGCAGTCCCTGGGGCCTAAATCACCTGAGTTCAATCTTCTCAAAATGGGCTCGCGGGAAGAACGCAAGATCCCCATAGGGTTAACTGTTGTCCTTCTCTGCGGTCTTCTCGTCGTTTGGCTCTTTTCCATGTTCGCTCCCGTCACGGCGGAAGAGAAAAGACTGGAAGAAATCGACAGTCTTATCACCTCAAAAAAGGAAGACGTGAGAAAAGTCGAGACGCTGAAAAAAAATATCGCCGAACTTGAGACCGAGATCTCCAGGATAGAAAATTTCAAGGAAGGAAGGCCTTTGACCCTTAATATACTGAAGGAACTTACTATCATCCTTCCGAATTCTGCGTGGCTGACCCGGGTGAGAATAGCGGAGACGACTGTGGATATTGAGGGATATGCGAGCTCTGCGACAGAATTGCTGTCGAAACTCGAGGCGTCAAAGTTTTTGAAGAAGGCGGAATTTGCATCTCCTACTTTCAGGGATGCGAGGATGAACTCAGACAGGTTCGTCATTAAAATGGAGATGGATACAACGCAGCAACAGCCCGAAGAAGGTGAGAAAAATGCTGCAAAATAGGACTTTGAAATACGCTCTTCCACTTCTGTTGCTGCTTGCGGCCGGTGTCGTTTATCAGTATGGATATCTGCAGGTCAAGACGGAAATGGGGACACTGAAGGAGAGCCGGGACGTCAAGGTCAAGACCCTCAAGAAGTATATGGAATATATTTTGGAGAAACCCGAACTCGAGAAAAAGCTCGACTCTCTTCAGGAGATGAGGAAAGCGGAAGACACCAAACTCATAGAAGGTCAGACACCTTCGCTTGCAGCAGCCAACCTCCAGAATACAGTAAAGGGCATTATCACGGAAAGAGGCGGCACAATATCGAGCGAGCGGGTCGGCAAACCCGAAGACGTCGGAAATTTCAGGGTTATCGATATCACTGTGGATGCCGTTCTGCCGGACGCCAGGGCATTGAGCGATATTCTTTATTCGATCGAGACCAGAACGCCTTATTTGGTCGTGAAAGAACTTGACACGCGGATAAGAAATTTCAGGGCGCCGAAAGACCTTATGGTAAAATTAAATGTATCGGCATTGACTACTGGGAAATGATATGCGCACAGTAAGATACATCCTTAGCAATATCAACACCATCAACATAATTCTTGCTGTAATACTCGTTTTGTTGATAAGCACCATGGGCTCATCCGTTGAAGATATCAACATTACTCCTCCTGAAGTAGTTAAAAAACCTGCGGATCAGGAAACAGGCGAGGTAAGCGTAGCCAAAGAGAACCAGAATCCTTTTCCTACCGATTATTCAGTCATCGCGGAACAGAACCTCTTTCATCCTGACAGAAAAATTCCGGTCGAGACTGCGGCAGAGGCGCCCCTTCCGACCCCTGATTTTGTTCTCTACGGGACACTCCTTACCGAAGATATGAAAGTCGCTTACATGGAAGACAAAAAATCGCCCCAAAATACTCCGGGGCGTCCAAACAGGCAAAGTGTCCTGCATCAGGGAGAATCCCTGAGCGGCTTCGTCGTCAAAGAGATTGATAAGGATAGCGTGACTATGGTGAGAGGAGATGAGACCGTCGTGGTCAATTTGGAAGATCCTGAAGGGAAAGAGAGAAATAGTGTAGCCCAACAGCCGGGACAACCTCAGGGCCAAGCAGGTAGGGCGCAGGTTTCCACTCAAGGGGTTCAACCTCCCCCGAATACGCGCAGAAGCAGAACACGTCAACCCTCCCGTTCATTCATCCCTGCCCAGCAACGGACAAGAAATCAGCCTGCATCGCCTGACGCCGGCCCATCGTCGGGGGCCAGAGAGTCCAAGTCCAATTTCCTTAATCTTTTCCGGCGCTGACACTGTCACTTTTACAGCTTTTTTTCAAAGCTTTACCA
>JBECKU010000064.1:0-3642 GCA_040235385.1 Candidatus Sulfobium sp.
GTCCGCTTCCGAGAATGCGTGCAACGTCCCCGGGATTATCGGAAGCCGGCATGCCCGAGATGTTCGCACTCGTCGACGTGACCGGCATGCCGATGGCCCTGGCAAGGTCGAGCGCGAAGGACTTGCCAGGCACCCTCACGGCGATTTTCCCCGTCCCTGCTGTTATAAGTTCTGATATATTTATCAGTGCCTTGAAGAGGAGGGTCAGGGGGCCGGGCCAGAACCGCTCTATCAACTTAGCCGCAAAAGGCGTCACCAGGGAAGTGAGCAGGCTGAGGTTTTCAACTCTTCCTATGATAAGAGGGATTGCATTGTAATGCGGTCTTTTCTTCAGCTCATATAACCTTTTCAGAACATGGCCGTCATCGTATCTGGCCCCGATTCCGTAGAATGTCTCCGTTGGAAAGGCGACAAGACCTCCTTCTTTAATTGTAAGGGAAGCCTCCTTTATGGCTTTATCAAGGCCCGATTCGGAGATTTTTATCGTGTTCATTCCGAAATATTATCATAGTCCAAATTTCTTTAGGAAGCCATATTTATTTCTTGACAAAGCAAATAATGACTAGTATAGTTGAGCTATCCTGTAAAGCCCCTCGGGTATACAAGGATATTGCTTATTTTTTTAGGAGGAAGCATGGGTACAAGACTCTATGTAGGGAACATCTCATTCAAGGCCACCGAAGAAGATCTTCGCGATCTGTTTTCACAGGCGGGCGAAGTAGTATCCGTAAAGCTGATCAAAGACGCGGCTACCGGAAGGCTCAGAGGATTTGGTTTTGTCGAGATGGCGTCGGAGGAGGACAGTCAGAATGCAATTTCCATGTTCAATGGAAAACAGTTCATGGAAAGGTCGATCGTCGTGAATGAAGCAAAGCCCCAGGAAAGAAGGGAGCCGGGGGGATACCGTGAAAGACGGAACTTCGGCGGAGGGGCAAGGAGATAATATCTATTCTTCACTGAAACCGTAATTATCCAGCCAGATAATTCAAGACTTTTTCAAGAGCATCGAGCCGGGTGAAAGGCCTAATTCCTTAGAGACCACATCGCATTTGGACTGAAAGAGGAAGTACGTCTCTTTTGTCGTGCCGGTGAGGGTCTCGAAATTGCCCTGACCTTTGCTGACAATGAGGTCCGACTTGTTGAATTCCTCCTGGAATTCAGGGGACGTCCACTCGAAGATAGTGCCGACCGCGTCCGAGCCGTTGTCTATGATCCGGCATACATCGGTGAGGCCGATCTGTTGAGCGTCTTTCATTGTCGCGTCGTTCAGGACGGGGGAGCCCTTTACAACCGCGCATATGTTGCTGTTGAAAAGAAGGATTTCTTCGATTAGGAGCCTGTCAAAGGCGATCTCTCCCGCATTATCGAGCAGGTAGAGAACACTCTTCGCAGAGCCCAGGGATTCCCGGAAGCAGGCGAAATCATCGACCGCAATTTTCGCTTCGAGAGAACGGTTCAAAGAACCTTCCATATCGATGGTCGTGAAGATCCCGAAGTCGATTACGTTTCCGGCTATAGCAACCCGGGCCGCAGTCCGAAGAGGATCGCTGTTCCGCCTGATCTTCTCCTTCAGTTCGGGATAAAGGCCCATCGCCAGCTCGTTATAAGAAGTTTTCACATGACTGAAGGGGTCTTCCCCGAGTCCGTTTCTTATCTCCCTGTGAATGAAAGTCGTTGTGTATGCGGGTGGTTTCTCTAAGTCCGCTTCCTGCATTATCGCGATGATTTCCTTCATGATCTTTGTCTGCACTTCTTTGGGAGCGGGACGCTGTTTGAGCGCTATAACAGCCTGTCGAAGAAAACAGGGGAGACAGTCTATTGTAGTCAGCATTACTTCCTGTCGGCTATTTTCTCAGCCTTTTCATAAACTTCCTCCGCCATGGCCTCCCTGTACTTTAGGAGTTTTTTTGTCAACTTCGGATTTTTTTTTGCCATAATCTGTGCAGCGAGGATGGCCGCATTTTTTGCCCCTGCTTTTCCAATGGATACCGTTGCAACGGGGATTCCAGGCGGCATCTGAACGATGCTGAGAAGCGCATCCAGTCCATTTAAAGGAGAAGCGTTCAAAGGTACGCCGATAACGGGCAAGACAGTATACGAGGCGACAACTCCCGGGAGGTGGGCCGCCATCCCTGCTCCTGCAATGATAACCTCGACGCCGTTTCTTTCAGCGTCCTTGATGATATTCCTGACTTTTTCAGGGGTCCTGTGAGCGGAGGCGACCGTCATTTCATAAGGTATTGCGAAGTCATTGAACACACCTGAGGCCGATTCCATTACAGGGAAGTCCGAATCACTGCCCATAATTATGAGAACTTTAGGTTTCATCGCAGTCTCCATATTTAGCCGTTAATGTAAATATTCCGGTGTTGCCATTCACCGCAACATTCCTGCCTACCGACATTTCCGGTTTAAAGCCCTGTCGGCGATATCTCTCCGGTAATGCATTCCGTTGAAGTGTATTTTTTCGACGGCTTCGTAAGCTCTTTTTTTTGCGGCAGCAATGTCGCTTCCGGTAGCGGTGACTCCCAGTACCCTGCCGCCGGATGTCACGAGCGTGTCGTTTCGGAAAGCTGTTCCCGCATGAAAAACGTGGACATCTTCTATTTTATTGGCTTCATCTATGCCGGTGATGATCTCGCCCTTTTTATATTTCCCCGGATATCCCCCGGAGGATACGACGACACATACCGACGCGTCTTTTTTCCATTCTATACTGATGTCAGCAAGGCGTTCATCGGCGATTGCCATTGCGATATCCATGAAGTCGGTCTTCAGCCTCGAAAGCACGGGCTGGGTCTCCGGATCTCCCAGACGGCAATTGAATTCGAGCACGCTCGGGGTGCCGTTATCGATCATAAGACCGGCGTATAATATTCCTTTATAGGTCATTCCTTCAGACCGCAGCGCCTTGATCACCGGCTTCATGATCCTGTCCAGTACGACCTGCTCAACTTCTTCGGTCAGGACGGGTGCGGGACTATAAGCTCCCATGCCTCCGGTGTTAGGACCTTCGTCATTATCATATATGCGCTTATGGTCCTGTGAACTTACCATAGGTACGATGGTATTGCCGTCGCTGAATACCATATAGGATGCCTCTTCTCCCTGAAGGCACTGCTCGACGACGACCCTGTCGCCCGCCTCGCCGAATGCCCGTTCCTTCATAATCAGCTTCAACGCATCGACCGCCTCTTCTACTGTGGGAGCGACGAAAACACCTTTTCCCGCAGCGAGGCCGTCGGCCTTTACTACTATGGGAGCGCCCTTGAAACGCACATACTCCTCAGCATGTACATAGGAGGTAAAGACTTTATATTCCGCCGTAGGAATGCCGTATGATTTCAAAAGGTCCTTCGAAAAGACCTTGCTTGATTCGAGACGGGCTGCTGCCTTGTTCGGACCCAATATCCTTCTGCCTTCCTTCTCGAAAAGGTCCACGATGCCTTTGGAGAGTGGGTCCTCGGGACCTACTATGGTAAGGTCGATCCATTCATATTTGACGAAGTCAAGCAGAGACTGGAAGTCGTCCTGTTTGACACCGATGCACTCGGCTAGTTCCGAGATGCCGGCGTTTCCCGGACAGCAGTAAATCTTGTCGACAGATCTGCTCTGGGCGAGTTTCCAGACGATCGCATGTTC
>JBECKU010000205.1:0-10096 GCA_040235385.1 Candidatus Sulfobium sp.
CATCTTATGCGTCATGCTTGTGCTGCGAGTCGGCGCTCAAGCTGATGAATTTGGCGCTTGTCGGGCACATTACGGGGATGAAAACAAACTCTCAAGAATAACAAACGCTGAATATTAAGATTTAAAGGTACGTATGACTACAAATGTCATCAACTACAGGCTGGGCGAATATGTTATTACAGAGCATGGTGGCATTTTGTTTACTTGGATATCACAGACTGCCCTCGCGGTTGAACTCAGCGGAAGATGTTTAATCATGGGCAATATTCTTTTGATTGGGCCGAAAGAGCATGAAGAGGCAGGGTTTTTGAAATTGGAGTTCTATGAACAATTAATGAAATTCCCCTTATGGGGCAAAACCGCCTATTATTGTCTTGCTTCCAGTATTCGAAAAGTTGGTGCTGAGCGGAGCGTTGTGCCTGAGTTGTTAGAAAATCCATACATCCTTAAAACCTACGAAGAGGCAGCCAAAAAAATAAGACGGGGCAACTTCCGCCTCGGCCGCTATAGAATCACTATTGGCAAAAACAACATCATTTCCTGGCAAACCATTGGAGAGCTAAACAAAATAATTAGCGGACGATGCGTTATTGAATCTGGAGTTCTTTTTATAGGGCCTAAAGAAAACGAATCTGGAGATGGCGAAAGTCGGAGGGAATTTCTTGCAGATCAGAAATTACTTGAGCAATGGGATAAAACTTTTGCATGGGGTCATTATGGCTCTCTAATGAAATGCGGGGAGCCAGAGCGTCAAAGACCGTTTGCTGCTGTTTGGGCGCCCGAGGGTCAGAAAATCAGTATGGCAAACGTAATGCCATTTCCCCAAAACCAACAGTATTCAAGCAAAAAGTTTCATGAATATACAGCATCAGGCACGGAGTGGTTAAAAACGACATGGCATCAAATTGTTGAGTGGGATGTCTGGAAGCGTTTAACTCCATTATTTATCGCCGGTGTTATAAACGCTTTTCGATTTTCTGTGTTCCTCACTGGGAAATGTGTTTCCGTATCCATTAGGATATTAAAGCGTTTTCGCTCATATCACAAAGAATAGGAGGAGGTCTCATGAAACGAAAAATATTTATCATGTTTATAACATGTTTGTTGTTAACTTCTTTTTTCCATTTAGCCTCCGCTGATCACGACGATGAGGACGATTACGAAAGAAGAGAATCCAAATATCTCGCACCTGTGAACAATGACACATTCAAACAGGAATGCGGCGTCTGCCATTTTGCTTATCAACCTGGCTTGCTGCCGTCCGGTTCCTGGGAGAAAATCCTTTCAAACCTACCCTCCCATTTCGGCGAAGAAGTTTCAAGACATACAGAAATTGACAACAATCTGGTGAGGCTCATGCCAGTGCTATCTGTGAGAAAATGAGATTGGAGGATAAGAAAGATGATAGTTTCTTTGTTGGCTTTTGTAGTGGTGTTTACAGTAGTTGTGGTTGTCCATGAGTTTGGCCATTTTATAACTGCCAGAAAAGCTGGAATTAAGGTTTATGAATTTTCGATAGGGTTCCCGTTCAGCCCGCGATTGATTACATTGTTTAGACACAAGGAAACAGCGTTCACAATAAGACTTCTTCCCATCGGTGGATTTGTCGGTTTTTCACAAGATGCCGACGGGGATGCAATGGAACTGTCCGAAGCTTCTTATATCAAAAGGGCATTTGTTCTTTCTGCTGGTTCTTTGTTCAACATTATCTTTGCCTTTATAGTATTCATTTCAGTATTTATCATAGGGAAGCACCTTGATTTTCTCGCTGCGGTATTGATGAGCGCAAAGACGATTTGGGGAATATTATCCGGAACGATCTTGGTTATTTGGGATGTTTTGATCGGGCATGGCACGCTTGAAGGCCTGTCAGGGCCGATCGGTATAGCCGTGATGGCAGGCCAGGCTGCAAGTCAGGGCATTTTAAATCTTTTCTATTTTACCGGAGTTTTAAGTCTGAGCCTCGGCATAATGAATCTTCTCCCGCTGCCTGCTCTCGACGGCGGCCACTTAATTATGCTTATCATTGAATCTGTCAGAAAAAGACCTTTGAGCCCGCAAACATATCAGGTTGTAACATTGGTCGGACTTTCATTGTTTCTTGTACTGACCATTGCGGTCACTTATAAGGATGTCGCTAAGCTAATTGCCTGAAACACGGAGGACGGACAGACAACGAAATCCTCAAGAGGGCCGCGATAAAAACTGCGACTCATTGCTTCGCGGTTTTGCAGAATCATGAAACATAACAATTATGAAATAGAATATAGATCACCAACAGTTTCTGAATATACAACACTGAGAGATTTAGCGGGGTGGTGGAAAGTCGAAGACGAATCGGTTGAGAGTGCTTTGAAGAATTCTCTTTTTTCTGTCGTTGCCATAAAGGACAACAGAATCCTTGGGTTTGGCCGGATCATTGGTGACGGTGGCTTGTACTTCTATATTCAAGACCTGATCGTCGATCCAAAATATCGGAATAAAGGAATCGGAAAGGCACTGATGAGAGAATTAATGAATTTCATCGATGCCAACGCCAGGTCTGGCGCCGTTGTCGGCCTTATGGCGGCAAAAGGACTGGAAAAATATTATGAATCTTTTGGTTTCCAAGCGCGTGACAGCGATGCTCCCGGAATGTATAAAATAATAAAAAAAGAAGACTGAAAATGAATAAATAAGAAAGAAGATAATTAAGCGAAGCAGAATACACCAAAATCAGGGACACATCCCATTTTTCAGAGAGATAAAGAAAGAAATTCTAGGCAAAATAGGGATGTGTCCCTGATTTCTGTTAGAGAAGGAGACCGTCCAGATCAGTGTTCCGGATCGGGCCATAGGCAGTGGCCGCGAAGAGATGTTTCTTGACCAGTCTGTCGCAAAGGTCTTTTACTTCGCCCGGATCGACCTTGTCTACCGAACGTATGATTTCGTCGGGCGACATATATTTGCCGAAATTTATCTCCTGCCTCGCGATATTGTTCATACGGCTGGTGGTCGATTCCAGCCCGAGAATAAGGTTTCCCTTAAGATGCTGCTTCGCCCGTTCAAGTTCGGAGTCTGTCAGGGTTTCGCGAAGATGCAGCATTTCATGAATGATGAGATCGGCGGCCTCTCTTATTTTCTTTCGGCTTACACCGGCATATACACCCCATAACCCCGTGTCCTTGTAAGAAGATGTAAAGGAATAGACAGAGTAGGCCAATCCCCTTTTTTCACGTATCTCCTGGAAAAGACGTGAGCTTACCCCGGCCCCCAAGACAGTATTGAGGATATAAAAGGCGTACCTGTCATCGTCCGTATGGCGGATGCCCGGAACGCCGATGCAAATGTGGGCTTCCGCCATGTCCTTCGCCACTATTCTGATGTTTCTCTGGAATTCAGGTGGTGCGCCTTCCTTTGGCTGAGAACCCTGGCGCAGCCTTCCGAAGCGGCGTGCGAGTAATGTCATGAGGCTCTCGGGATCGAAATGGCCGGCGCAGGAGATTACAATATCCTTTGTGCCGTAATACTTTCTAATATGGGAAAGGATGTCGTTTCTGGTAAAAGATGCTACTGTCTCTCTTCTTCCAAGAATTGATTGACCCAGCCCGTTCAGCCCCCAAATAGTTTGGTTGAAGAGGTCGTGGATGTAGTCATCGGGTGTGTCCTCGACCATTTTTATCTCTTCCTTGATGATTTTTTTCTCCTTCTCCAGTTCGTCTTCCGGAAAGACGGAATTCACGAAGATGTCGGAGAGCAGTTCGATGCCGGATTCCAGGTATTCATCGAGGATCTTGATATAAAAAGCGGTATTTTCCCTCGAGGTGAAGGCGTTCATGTCTCCACCCATCGAATCGATATCTATAGCGATGTCCTTCGTAGTTCTCTTCCTGGTGCCCTTGAAGAACATGTGTTCGAGGAAGTGCGAGATGCCGTTTTCATCGGGAGCTTCGTAACGGGAACCGACTTTTACCCAGACCCCTATTGCTACCGAACGGACGGTCTTGAAGGACTCCATGAGTACAGGGATCCCGTTTTCGAGATGTTTCTTAACGAACATGGATAAATTCCTTTCCCGGCAAGTTCTCTTTTCGACAGAGTAATCTTCCCTTATGCAATTCCTGACGAGAGATATGCATTGTCTTTTCGATCGCTCCCGGCAGGAAGCCGGGCGGATTGAGAACTTTCCCCCGAAAATAAAAAGGGGATTGTAAAATCCCCGACCAATACGCGACTATCAGCTCTTTATTCTGCCCTGGCGCACTGCTCTCTGAGCGCCTCTTTTCTGCTCAGCCGAATTCTTCCCATTTTATCTATCTCTATGACCTTGACGGGAATTTCATCGCCTTCATTTACTTCATCAGTGACTTTAGCCACTCTCTTTTCGGAGAGCTGGGAAATATGGACCAGTCCCTCAGTGCCGGGCATGATCTCGACAAAGGCTCCGAAGTCCATTATCCGCTTCACTTTTCCCATATAGATTTTGCCTACTTCCGCTTCCGCGACGATACTGCTGATTATGTCTATGGCCTTCTGGGCGGCCGTCCCATCCGACGCGGCAATATTTATCAGTCCGGTGTCGTCGATGTCGATCTTTACACCGGTTTGTTCGATAATCCCCCGGATCACCTTTCCTCCGGTCCCTATTACATCGCGGATCTTGTCCTGCTTGATCTGCATTGTGTATATCCTCGGTGCATGGCTGGCAAGCGACGACCTCGGTTCCGCAAGCGTCTCAGCCATTTTTTGCAGGATAAAGAGCCTCCCCTGACGGGCCTGCTCCAGGGCCTTTTCCATTATCTCATGGGAAATGCCGCCTATCTTAGTGTCCATCTGGAAAGCGCATATTCCGTTTGCCGTACCCGTGACTTTGAAGTCCATGTCGCCGAGATGATCTTCCAATCCTAGAATGTCCGTCAGGACGACGACCTTTTCACCTTCTTTTATGAGACCCATGGCTATACCTGCGACCGGCGATTTTATCGGTACACCGGCATCCATCAGTCCAAGTGTACCGCCGCACACGGTCGCCATGGATGAAGAGCCGTTCGACTCAAGTATATCCGAGACTATCCTTACAGTATAGGGGAATTCCGTCTTTAGGGGCATTACCGCCTTGAGCGACCGCTCAGCCAGAATACCGTGTCCGATCTCCCTTCTGCCGGGGGATCTCAGGGGTTTTACCTCTCCAACGCTGAACGGCGGGAAATTATAGTGAAGCATGAAGGATTTGGATGTCTCCCCCTCCAGAGAATCGATCCTTTGCTCATCTTCCGAAGTGCCCAGGGTGACGACGGCGAGACACTGTGTCTCTCCCCGTATGAAGAGGGCCGATCCGTGCGTTCTCGGCAATATCCCCACATAGGAGCTGATCTGTCTGATCTGATCGGGCGACCTTCCGTCAGCCCTTATGTTTTCGTTCAGTATCATGTTCCTGACAAGATTTTTTTCCAGATCGTGGAATACAGCCGAAACATTGCGTGAAATATCATTTTCCGGATCGGTGTTCAATTTCGAGACGACCCCCTCCAGAATTTCATCGAGGGTGCTTTGTCTCAACATTTTATCGGGGATGACAATCGCTTCTTTGATCTTCTCAAGGGACATCTCTTCCACTGTGCGCTTCAGAGCCTCGTCGACGACAGGCGCGACAACCGCCCTTTTTTCCTTGCCGACCTTGGCCCTGAAATCATTCTGTATTTCACAGAGTCTCCTGATCTCCCTGTGTGCGATATCGATAGCCTCGAGAAGGTCCGCCTCGCTCATTTCCTGGGCGCTGCCCTCGACCATTGCGACGGCTTCTTCGGTTCCGGCCACCACAAGGTTGATGTCGCATTCCTCCGTCTCCCTGAGATCGGGATTGATGACAAACGACCCGGCGATCCTGCCGATCCTCACCGCGCCGACCGGCCCGTTGAAAGGGATGTCGGATACGTGGAGGGCGGCGGACATGGTCGTTATCCCGAGGATATCGGCGATGTTTTCATCTCCATAGGAAAGGACATTGACGATCCCCTGGGTCTCGCAGTTGAAGCCCTTTGGGAAAAGGGGTCTGACCGGCCGGTCGATAAGGCGGGAGGTCAGCACCTCCTTTTCAGTAGGCCGGCCTTCTCTTTTAAAAAAGCCCCCGGGGATCTTTCCGGCGGCATAGGTTTTTTCCAGGTAATCGATCGTTAAAGGGAAAAAATCTATATTTTCTCTTACTGTTTTGCTGCTTACGGCAGTTGCCAGGATTACGGTGTCCCCATATTGCGCAACGACGGAGCCATCGGCCTGTCTCGCCATTCTGCCCGTTTCTAAACTAAGTTCCTTGCCACGAATTTCAAGTGCAACGCTCTGTACCATGTTCCTCTATTCTCTATCTATTTCCTGATGCCGAGGCGACCAATAATCGTATCGTATCTGTCCCGGTTGGTATTCTTGAGATAGTCAAGTAATTTTCTTCTTCTTCCAACGAGCTTCAGCAAGCCTCTCCTTGAATGATGGTCCTTTTTATGGATCCTGAAATGCTCTGTCAGGTACCCGATCCTTTCACTCAGCACGGCTATCTGCACCTCGGGGGAACCGGTATCTTTTTCGTGAGTTCTGAAGTTATTGATAATCTCCGCTTTGTTCTTTTCTATGCCCATAAAATCACCACCTTTCCCTTTAATTTTTATGATGTTAAGATTAGCACATGCTTTCTTGTTCTGTAAAGAAAACGACTGCCCGTCCAACGGGAAAAACATTTGTTCCACAGGGAAAAAACACTCCTTTTCGCCGGCTGGACCCAGACAAATATAGTCACTTCATGATGGCCCCCTCGTTCGCGGAACTGACAAGCCTGGCGTACCTCGAAAGATAACCTTTCTTTATCTTGGGTGCGGGCTTTTTCCACGACCGGAGCCTTTTGCCGATCTCTTCATCCGAAAGCCGGACCCCGATTCTCCTCTTCGGAATATCGATCTCTATGGTATCGCCGTCTTTTACTGCGGCAAGGGGGCCGCCTTCGGCCGCTTCAGGCGATATATGTCCGATGCATGGTCCTCTCGTTCCGCCGGAAAACCTCCCGTCTGTTATGAGCGCCACGGAATCGCTCAGTCCCATTCCGGCAATGGCCGATGTGGGTGAAAGCATCTCGCGCATCCCCGGCCCGCCTTTAGGCCCTTCATATCTTATCACTACGACGTGCCCGGGTTTGACCTTCCCTGAGAGTATGGCCTGCATCGACTCTTCCTCGGAGTTGAAAACTATTGCGGTCCCTTTGAATTTCATCATTGTACTGCTCACCGCGGATTGTTTCACAACCGCACCGCCGGGCGCGATATTTCCCTTGACTATTGCGATCCCGCCCTCTTTGTGATGGGCTTTTTTCAGAGACCTCACAACATCCTCGTCGAAGATTTCAGCGGAATCGGCGATGGCGTGAGTGCTTTTACCGCTCACTGTCCTGTTATCGTGGATCACGGTCCGGAGCCTCTTCATGACTGCTGGTATCCCCCCGGCGCCGTCCAGGTCTTCCAGATAATTCTTACCTCCCGGAAGCATGTCGGCGATATGGGGTGTCTTCCTGGACAGAGTATCAAAAAGTTCGAGAGGCAGTTTCAATCCGGCATCATGAGCGATTGCCGGGATATGGAGAACGGTATTTGTAGAGCCGCCAAGAGCAAGGTCTACCATAATTGCATTCTCAAAAGCCTTTCTGTTCAAGATCTTCCGCGGAGTGATCCTCTTTTTTATGAGCTCTACGATCGTACGGCCGCTCTCGAAGGCGATCCTTCTCTTCTTCGACGATACCGCGAGGGCGGTGGCGCAGCCTTCGATGCTCATTCCGAGGGCCTCCGTAACACAGGCCATCGTATTCGCCGTATACATGCCCTGACAGGAGCCCGCCCCGGGGCATGCGCACATCTCAAGGGCTTCAAGTTCTTCCTCCCTGATGAGACCCTTCTTGAATTTACCTACCGCCTCAAAGGTATCGCTCGTGAGGTTCAGTCTCCTCCCCCTGTACCGGCCGGAGGACATCGGACCCGCAGTAACGACTATCGACGGTATGTTGAGCCTTCCCGCCGCCATGAGCATCCCCGGGGTGATCTTGTCACAGTTTGTGAGCAGGACAAGGCCGTCCAGCCTGTGGGCTTCGGCGACTGTCTCGACCATATCTGCGATAAGCTCCCTTGAAGGAAGAGAATAAAACATGCCTCCGTGGCCCATCGCAATTCCGTCACAGATGCCGGGGATCCCGAACAGGAAGGGATATCCTCCGCCGGTATGAATTCCTTTTTCGATGAACCGCTCGAGATCTCTCATGCCGATATGGCCCGGGATAAGATCGGTAAAACTTGAGGCGATGCCGATGAAAGGCTTCCCCATTTCTGTCCGCGGTATTCCCGTTGCATAAAGTAAGGCCCGGTGAGGCAGGCGTTCAAGTCCCTTTTTTATTGTGCTGCTTCTCATTTCTACCCCCTTGATAGCGAAATTCTTGAAAAAAAAGCTGCAAAATTTATTTGGTTTATTATGATTGCAAGGCCGAAAGCGGGAACATGGAGGGAAAAAGGAGATAAGGGACCAAAAGAGCGCTCCATTCCTTATCTCCCTGCCGGGTTCTTACTTGCAGGTTCTCATCGTCAATTCAGAGAGCTGCCGCCGTTTTTCTTGAACTCCCTTATTAATTCGGCCATCCTGTCCTTCTTCAGCAACTTCTGTTTCTGGACCTTTTTTCTCTCGATCTCTTCTTCCGGCGTAAGGTAGACCTTCTTGTCTATCTCGGCAAGAATGCCTTCCAGGTTGTGGTGTTCCTCCATAAGCTTTCTGAATTCCTCACTACCTTGCTTTAAATTTTCGACGATCTCCTGTTCTTTCAAAATTTCCTCCTTCCTTCGAAAAAATATATTATTACGAAGGGCGTGGAAAGCCCTGAACTTTGGCTTTAAAAGAAGGTTGACAAAACAGAAAAGACTCTTGTTTTTATGCGGGAAAGGAATATTAATAGGGAAATTACATATTAGTATATGCATGCCTTCTATTACTTCCTAGCATATAACTTTTCGATAAATTTATCAAACCTTACTTCTCTTTTATTTTTACTTTCATCTCGATTCTTTCATTCGGATTGTCCCTCGGGTCTCTGGGCTGGCTTACGATTTTGTCGACCGCTTCCATTCCCGATACTACTTCCCCGAAAACGGTATACTGTTTGTCCAGAAAGGGGGCATCGGCCACGCATATAAAAAACTGGGAACCGGCACTGTTCGGGTCTGCGGACCTTGCCATGGACAGAGTGCCTCTTTTGTGGGGCTTGTCGTTAAATTCCGCCTTTACGGTATATCCGGGACCTCCCATGCCATGCCGGGCTTTATTATGGTCCCTGGAGTTTGGATCGCCTCCCTGGATCATGAAACCCGGTATCACACTGTGAAACGTCGTCCCGTCGTAAAACCCCTTTTTGGCGAGTTCGATGAAGTTGTTTACATGGTTCGGCGCAACATCGGGGAAAAATTTTAGTTCGATATCACCGAATTTTGTCTCTATGACCGCTCTGGTTTCCGCCATTTTCTTTATCTCCTCCTTCGTGAATTTTTTTGACTTTACCTCGGCCGAAGCCGCCGAAACGAGAACCATGAATGCCGCAATAACACAAAGAATTCTTACCGTCATAATCCGACCTCCGATCAGGATTTTGCTGTCAGTCTTTTGAACTCCATTGAAGACCTCGCAACGCAGTCCTCAATCGCGAGGCCTGCGAAATAATTGCCCGTGATAAATAGCCTTTTGCCCTTGAGGAGCATGTCTATATCTCTTACGATATTTTCGTGGCCCAGAACAGGCGATGGGATAACGGCTGAATTTTCAGAGAGCGCCTCGAACCTGTCCGTACCCAAAACTTCCACCATCCTCTTCTTCTTTATCTCATTCTCCAGACCCGGCTTGAAGTGGAATGTAAATCCCCTGTAATGTTCGTCGGTCACGATATCTCTCGACACTACCGAGAAAAAAAGGTCATTCACGGGTATCAGGCCCGCAAAAGGCGGAAGACCTACGGTCTCTTTTCTTGCAACCGCACCGAGAGATTCTACCCGTTCAACCTTAATACCAGAAAGTTTTTCCGCAACCGCGGGAAAGCTGTCTTTGAGGAGGT
>JBECKU010000273.1:0-2894 GCA_040235385.1 Candidatus Sulfobium sp.
GGAGTGTTCATATCCAGGAAATGCTGGCAGAGCGGGAAAAGACACCCTTTGCATACTGGGTGGAATCCCCGGATGCCGAGTCATTCAAGGAAAAGGTCCTGGACGACCTGAAAACCTTCTTCCGGCCGGAGTTCCTCAACAGGGTGGACGAGATCATCATCTTTAACCCTCTGACGAAAAACCTCCTGAAGCAGATCGTGGAGATTCAGGTCAACAGGATGAAGCGGTATATCAAAGAGAAAAATATCGATATAACGCTGACGGATGCTGCCAAGGAATATTTCGCTGACATAGGGTTCGACCCGGTCTACGGTGCGCGTCCCTTGAAGAGAGTGCTCCAGAAGGAGATCCTGAACGAGCTCGCCAGGAGGATCCTTGACGGTACCTTTACCGAGGGCGACTTGGTCGAGGTCGATTATTCCGGCGGCAAGATCGTGTTCACAAAGGTGGTGCCTGCGGAAGTCGTCTCCTAAGAGACTGACAAGCGTCTATGTGAATTCGCCCGGACGAGTGGGAGACCATTCTCCGGGCGGTTTTTTTATGCATACTTCAGCGCATAAAGATCTTTCTGCGTTTTATAATAAAAAAGTGGCTGGACCATATAAAGCAGTTTCAGGCAAGACGTACTCTCTTTTCGGCATCGATACATCCACTGACCAATATTTCAGGACGATCCGGGGGATAGCCGAAAATCTGCTAAAGCTTTGTCCCGATCAGCAGAGACTCCTTCTTCATGTTCAAAAAGCAGGCAGAATGAAGGTTCGAAAAGGATCAGGCTTTTTATTCGATGATGCGCTCATCGCTCATATCCGAAAGACATTGCGCGACGAACTTCATCCTTATACCCTGGCGGTAAAGGGACATCTTAAGCGCATCTCGATTTCACAGAGGTTCGACAGGACCATCCGGACGAAAGAGGAAGCATATCATCTCTATATGCTCGAAATCGAGCTTGTCAACCGGATATACCGAGAGGCTTTCAGAAAGAGTGAATACAAGTTTGCACTGCTACCCCACTGTCTGAGGGATTTCAGGCCGGGATGCGAATCAGTCCCCGGTGATATGGAGTATGTCTGCAGGGGATGCACCGAGGATTGTTTCATCCGGCTCGGAAGCCGGCTGCTTGCGAAATACGGGATCAACACTTATATATCAATAACGATAGACCAGGAGAGACTCTTCAGAAAACTGAAGGAGGAGCATCCTGACATCGGCGCGTTAGGGGTTGCCTGCGTCCCCGAGCTGGCCCAAGCTATGAGGCTCTGCATCAAGCTCGGGATCTCCCCAATCGGCATACCCTTGAATGCCAACCGGTGTGCAAGGTGGATGGGACGGGCCCATGAGACTTCATTCAGCCTTGAGGAGCTCGAAGGACTGGTCAGATAAACGGCGAAGTTGTTCGAAAAGGAGGATCTGTCATTCCGGCTTGTCCGGTCATCCTCTTCTCCTCGGCGAACCCGCCCGATGAAAGCACGTGACCTTCCATTCGACTGGATAGTTTATGATGAAAACAGGAGGTGATGATCATGACGAAAAGAAAGGTTGAGGTCTTCACGGCGGGTTGCCCATTCTGTGAAGAGACGGTGCGGCTCGTAAAGAAGCTGTCATGTCCGAGTTGCGAAGTAATAGTCTACGATCTCCACAAGCAAGGGATGGACTTGGCAAAGAAATACGGCGTCAGTGCAGTGCCTGCGGTTGTCGTTGACGGCAAGATTGCAGTTACCGGAAAGGCGTCAGAGGCTGACCTGAGAGCAGTCGGCATAGGGAGCCCGCTATAGAGAATGAGGGGGATAGTGTCGAGAATCTTTCCCCCTTTCATCAGGCAGAAGGCGAGAAAAGCGTTCACAAATAATGTAAGGACAAATCATGCCTGTTGCAGGTTGTTTCAAGAGCTGGCCTGGGCCAGCGATTTATTAAATATGTGGTTATCATCTCTGAATAAAGAGTCTGCAAGACCCTCTCTCTGATTGCGAAACTATCCGTGACGTAGGATCTCTTTACGTCATTTCCGCAGTTAGTAAACGGGAATCCGCGTTTTTCAAAAGGCATAAATTTGCAGAGAGCGGTTCTTTTCGATCAAGGGCTTTACTCAGACCCCTTGACCCTTTGTTCCGCTGGCCGCAGATCGAAAAATAATCCTTGTCTTGCATAGCGGTAACATATTATTATTGATCACTTCTTGGAAATTAGGGGGACGGATTCGGGCCTTGATACCACACGCGGTCAATTTGATGAACTTTTTGAAGGGACCGCAACAGTTCATCATTTCTATTTGCCGATCAATTTACGGTCAGTGGCCTGGAAATACGGCTTGCAAGGTGGAGGAATGAAAGATCTAATTCCCGTTGAGATAATCGAGAGAAAAATCTATCTGATTCGCGGTCATAAGGTACTGCTGGATCGGGACCTGGCTGAGCTTTACGGAGTAGAGACGCGTGTCCTGAATCAGGCCGTGAGAAGGAATTTAGAGAGGTTCCCGGAAGATTTCATGTTTTCTTTAAGCCGTGAGGAGATTATGAACTTATCACAAATTGTGATAAGTTCCCGTATTAAGCACGCCCCTAGCGTATTTGTTTTTACCGAACAGGGTGTGGCGATGCTTTCGAGCGTGCTCAATAGCGGTCGGGCAATTCAGGTGAATATAGCAATTATGAGGACATTTGTTAAACTCCGGGAAATGTTGTCGTCAAACAGGGAGCTTGCGCAAAAACTTAAACTGCTTGAAAACAGAATACAAAAGCACGACGGGGAGATAAAAGCAATATTCGATGCAATCAGGCAATTGATGGCCGGGCCATCGGCAAAAATGAAGGTGATCACGGGTTTTGACAGAAAGAAAGATGGTTGAAAAGCTGCGAAAGATGTATCACAACAGCGCAGAATGCGATCCAATT
>JBECKU010000083.1:0-14998 GCA_040235385.1 Candidatus Sulfobium sp.
TATGTCATTCAAGGTTGATGAACGGGTGACAGCCGTCTGTATTTAACATGAATCGGGATTACAGTCCCAGCTCTTTAAGGAGCCTCTTAAGATCGAATTCCTTTTTTACGATCTCCTTGGTTTTCAGGACCTTTTTTTGTTCCCTGATCCGTATCTTGCCCAGCACGGCCTCTATTTTTTCCACCGTCGCGAATGTATCCTCCCGGACCGAGATAACCGGCACTCCGGTCATTTTCGCCCTGCCGAGGATGACGTCGTTTGTGTGCATCCCGCCGGTCAGTATGATACATTTGGTCGAGGTCTCGAGGGCCGCCAGTTGTATGTCTGCGCGGTGGGCTCCAGTGATGACCGCTTTGTTGCGCGTCCTTCTGAAATACTTTATCGCGTTGTCTACATCCATGGCGCCGATGGAGAAGTTTTCAATGAAGTCATCTAGGCTATCCTCACAGCAGAGTACCTTACCGTTAAGGATTTGGGACAATTGTCTCACAGTTATGGAATCGAGGAGTATGTCTCTGTGCAGGGCCGCATAGACGGGTATTCCGCGTTTCTCCAGGTAGGGGCGGACTGTTTTTTTTATATAATCATGAGCGCTCTCGGGGATCTTATTGATGACGGCTCCGATAAAATTGCCCCCCAGGAGATCTCTTGACCCGATTATGGAATCGACGGACCGGTCTCCGCTCCATGGCTCGACGACGAGAGATTTCGCATTCAGATGATCTATGAGCCTGAGCGCGTTTATCCCGAAGACCGAGCCTTCAAAGAGATCGGCGGCCCCGCCGACGAGTACTACGTCTTTTCCGGCTATGGCTTCCACGGCCCTTTTTACCTTATCGAACTTATCGGAAGGTTTGCCCTTCATTGCGCCCGTCTGGGTTTCGAAGGTAACGACAAAAGGTGAGACCACCTCCGGCGGTTCCCCTATCCCGAGCGCCTTTCTCATGAAATCGGCATCGGCGTCGATGATAAGTTTACCCTGTTTTAATGGAATTTTTCCGTAGGGCTTTATGTAGCCGATACTGTATTGCTTTTCTCTCATCAGAAGACCCAGACCCAGGGTGATCAAACTTTTCCCTGAAAAACCCGACATGGATGAAATGTACAAATAAACCATATTATTCCTCCTGGTTTTGGCTCAATATTATTCTGGCATCCAGCGCGGTCGCTTCTCTATCGTTTACCACCAGCGGGTTGATATCGAGTTCCTGAATCTCGGGAAAGTCAGAAGCAAGGAGAGAAAGTCTCAGGATGGACTCAACGATCGCCTCCGTATTCACGGGCTTTTCCCCTCGGGCACCTTTGAGGAGAGGATATGTCTTTATTTCCTCGACCATCTCCCGGGCATCTGTCGGTGCAACCGGAACTATCCTGAACGAGACGTCCTTAAGCACCTCCACATAGATACCGCCCAGGCCGAACATGATCATGTGGCCGAAGGTCCTGTCATATGTGATGCCTAATATTACCTCTTTCCCCCCGCTCACCGTCTCGTATATAGAAACACCCTTAAGAAAAGCGGAAGGCATGAATTTCGCCGCGTTTACCGTGAGATCAGTGAATGCCTCCCGTGCTTCCTTTCTTGAACTGATGCCTATCTTTACCCCTCCGACGTCGGTCTTGTGAAGGATATCCGGAGACGATATCTTCATTACTACAGGGAAACCTATGCGAGAGGCCGAATCAGCGGCTTCGGCGGGATTTTCGGCGAGGAGCTTGACGGGAAACCGGAATCCGTAAGAGGACAGGATTTCCCGGCTTTCGTCTTCGGACAACCGGAAAATTTTTCGGGACTTCATCCGCGCGATTTTTTTAGTCACCGCAATGGGATCCGCGTCGATCGCCGTCGGCGGGATGTCGTCTTTTTCGATCCACCGCGAGTAGTCATAGAGTTTCCTGAACGCCCTGACCGCCGGTTCCGGATATGAATAGTTCGGTATGTAAGAATTTTTTAGAGTTTCAATAGCCGTCCTTACCCGCTTTTTTCCCATGAAGCTCGTTATGAAAGGTTTTCCCGATCTTCGCGCCGCACTTATTACAGCTTGTGCGGAATCTTCCACGTCGGTCATCATCTGGGGCGTGAGAATGACCAGAAACCCATCGACATAAGGACAGGCGAGGACGTTGTCGAGCACATCGGCGTAGCGGCCGGCTTTCGCGTCCCCGATAATATCGACAGGGTTATAAAGAGAAGCATTGCCGGGAAGGAGTTCAGAAAGTATGTCGGTTGTGTCCTTCGGGAGAGAAGGGAGGTCGATCCCGTACTTTTCGGCGGTATCAGCGGCTATGATGCCCGGCCCCCCGGCATTCGTTACGATAAGGAGGTTCCTGCCTCCGGGCAGCTTTCCGGGATAAAAAGCTCTTGCCGTCTCGAATAGATCTTCTATTCCTTCAGCCCTGATGATACCGGTCTGTCTGAAAGCAGCCGTGAAGGCGTTCTCGGAACCTGCAAGCGCTCCGGTATGGGACGATGCCGCCCTGGCCCCAGCGTCCGTGCCCCCTGATTTTACCAGGATGACCGGCTTGTGTTTAGTCGCTTTTTTGGCCGCTTCGAGAAATCTCCTGCCTTCAATCACATCCTCTAAATAACCCAGAATTATGTCGGTCTCCTCGTCCTGAACGAAATATTCTATAAAGTCGGTCTCATTCAGGTCGGTCTTATTGCCGAGGCTTATGAATTTGGAGAATCCGATATTATTACCGATTGCCCAGTCCAGAATCGCTATGCCCAGGGCGCCGGATTGGGAAAAAAAGGAGATGCGTCCCCTCGGCAGCATCCCCGCGGCAAATGTCGCATTTAAATTGCCGAAGGTGTTTATTACACCGAGACAATTTGGGCCCAGTATCCGAATACCGCTTTCCCTTACGATTGATTTCAGGTCTTCTTCGAGCCGGATGCCCTCAGCCCCGGCTTCTTTGAACCCCGCACTTATAATGACCACCGTTCCAACCCCTTTCCTTACGCACTCTCTGACAGTTTTCGGAACGAGAGGGGCCGGGATGGCGACGACCGCAAGTTCAACTTCACTCTTTATGTGCGTTATGTCCGGAAAAACGGTCAGACCGAGAATTTTATCGGGTTTTGGATTTACCGGGAAGATTTTCCCGGTGAATCCAAACTTTTTCAGGTTTCCAAGGACCGCATGGCCGACTTTGTCAGGGGCCCTGGAAGCGCCGACTACGGCAATCGAACTGGGACGGAACAATGACTCAAGCACATTCAAATGATACTAAAGAACGGATGCGAGGACAAGAAGGATAAGACACTGGTGACCATGCACCGGATACAAAATGCAAAAGTCGGAATTCTGCATTTTTAAGTATTTTCCGCGACGCCGTTCCTCTATGGTGAAACTGCTGGTAAGGAGAAAAGATCAGTAAAAAATCCTGAAGAGAAAGAAAGTGAGCAATGAGCCGATCACGGCGCCTGCGATGACTTCCCATGGTCTGTGGACCCTCACGGCGATTCTGCTCCGGGCGACCGCGACGGCGAGGGCGAAACTAAGCAGGGAGACAAGGAAATTTCCGGTCATATAGGTGATCGAAACCCATATGGAAAATGCGAGCGCCGAATGGCCGCTCGGCATCCCCCCGCTCAGGGGGTGACCCTTTCCGAAACGTGATTTGATGATGATCACAACGATGAGGATAAGGATGAAGGCAATGAGGGAAATCTCCTCCCTCGAATGCTTTGCGACATGAAAGCCCTTTGCGAATAATGACTTCATATAAGGGAAAAGAATGATATACCCGATCACGGCCGCTCCTACTGCGGCAATGAGGACCGCCCCTGCTGCGATGTCCTTTGCTATGCGTGCTTCTTCCGCATAATCCGGAGAAAGGAGGTCGACCACGGCTTCTATGGCGCTGTTCACCATCTCTGCAAGGATTACGATGATGACGGCAAGGGAGATTATAAGAAACTCTGTCCGCGATACTCCCAGAATATAGCTGATGAATAATGCTGCGGCAGCGGACACGAAATGATACCGGAGATGTCTCTGAGTCTTTGCCCCGTGGAGGATGCCCTCGATCGCAAAATTTGCGCTCTTAATCCATCGCCGTAAGGGCACGAAAAAGTTCCTTTTCTTTTTTTTCCATCTTCTTTCTCCGGTGAGGGCCCCTATCGTGGTCATAGCCTGCAAGGTGCAGCAAGCCGTGAACAAGGAGTCTAATGAGTTCTTCGTGAAAGGTAAGGCCGTATTCCGCTGATTGCTTAAGGACCCTGGGAATGCAGACTACGATATCGCCGAGAACGATGCCCTTTCCCTCAAGCGCGCGGTCTTCCATAGGGAAGGAAAGCACGTCCGTAACGGTATCTTTACCTCGAAAACGGGCATTCATGTCCCTCATGGCGGAGGCGTTGACGAACAGTATGCTAAGTTCGGCTTCAGGGTACCCGAGCAGGAGAAGTGCCTTGTTTAGCTCCCTTTTTATCTTCGACAGGTTTAGGCTTACCGTTCTTTGTCTGTTCCTTAGGTATATGTTCATTTCCGAAGTCGAATCCCGGATAGTCGATCCGCCGGTGAAAGATGCCGGTCAGGATATATGTGAATTTCTGCTTGATCTGGGATATGTCTTTCAGCGTAAGCTCGCACTCATCGAGCTGACCTTCGAGAAAGATATGGTTGATTATCTTGTCCACAAGTGCCGATATCCGGGCCGGTGTGGGATCGGTGAGGACTTTCGATGCGGCCTCAACGGCGTCGGCCATCATCACGAGAGCCGCTACCCTCGTCTGGGGCTTGGGGCCCGGATATTTGTAGTCGTCTTCCCTTGGGTTCGATTCCTCTTCCTGCTCTTTTGCCTTTTGATAGAAATAAGTAATCAGCGACGTCCCGTGATGCTGTTTTATGATATCGATCACGGCCAGCGGGAGTTTATACTGTCTGGCGAGTTCCACACCCTCCTTCACATGGCTGATAATAATCATGCTGCTCATATGGGGCGTAAGCTTCTCGTGTTTACTCGGAGACCCGCTCTGGTTTTCGATAAAATAATCGGGCATCTTCAACTTTCCGATATCATGGTAATAGGAGCTTACCCTGGCAAGGAGAGGATTGACTCCGGCTGTTTCGGCGGCAGCCTCGACAAGATTGCCGACGATTACGCTGTGATGATAGGTGCCGGGAGCTGTTATCATGAGATTTTTCATGAGCGGCTGATTGAGGTCCAGGAGTTCGAGCAGACTGATATCGGTCGTGATCTTGAAAGTGTATTCGAGGAGGGGCAGAAATACGGAAACGATCGATGACACCGTGAACCCCGAAAAAATAGCGAAGATTAGGGCGGAAAAGACCTTGTCCGTGAAGAGTTCATGCCTGGACAGGAGCAGTGTTATGACGATGAGGATGTTCGCCAGCGCTACGTACATGCCGGCCCTCAACAATGCAGACCTTTTCCTGCACCGGATGACGCTGAACGCGGCTGTAAGACTCCCGACGAATGCGTATATCGGATAATAGGCGTCCTGAAGCCAGTATCCCGTGAGAAGGCTTATGGTGAAGGAAAAAATAATCGCGGTATGAAAATCAAACAGAAGAGTTACGAACATCGCTCCGGCAGCGACGGGAATTCCGAATTTTGCGGTCCCGGCAGCAAGAAACCCTATGGACAGATTGGCCAAAAGATATTCGAAGAACCGGCTGATGACGAGCGTGCTCAGAATGAGCAGCCCGAGGAGGAACAACATAGCGTAATTGCCTGTGTATGAAGGCTTATAGCGCATGATGTCCTTGTAAAGAATAAAAAGCAGGACGAAGGCTATAAGACCGCCCCCCATAAACCTTTCAGCGCTCAGATTCGACATAAGGGAAATGGAAACGATAAGCGACATGACGACGATCAGCAGCGTTCTGAGCAGATCCGGCGTCGCTTCCTTTTTCCCGTCCTTATCCTTCGAAATCCCGTTTTTCATATTTTTCATATGCCTTTATGATCTCCTGGACAAGCCTGTGCCGGACGACGTCCTTTTCAGAAAAATGGATGAAGCATATACCCTTGATGCCTTCGAGGATTCTGGTTATCTCCATGAGACCGGAGGCCTTTCCCGCCGGCAGGTCGATCTGAGTGATGTCTCCGGTGATCACGGTTTTTGAATTGAACCCGAGTCTGGTAAGATACATCTTCATTTGCTCGGATGTAGTGTTTTGAGCCTCGTCGAGAATAATGAAGGAATCGTTGAGGGTCCTTCCCCGCATAAAAGCGAGAGGAGCAATCTCTATAACACCCCTTTCTATCAGCCGCGAAGCCTTTTCGGCCTCCATCATATCGAAGAGGGCATCGTAGAGAGGTCTGAGATAAGGGTTTACCTTTTCGTACATATCCCCGGGGAGGAATCCAAGTCTTTCTCCGGCTTCGATGGCGGGTCTCGCGAGTACAATGCGGCTCACCTGCTTCTTGATGAGCGCATTGATTGCCATAGCCATGGCAAGATACGTTTTTCCTGTGCCGGCGGGACCGATCCCGATGACCATATCGAAATTCTTGATGGCATCGATGTATCGTTTTTGCACGTCCGTCTTGGGAATGATGAACCGGTGTTTGGAGGAAACGGGGATATTATTCATGAAGAGTTCGCGAAGGGTGGCCTCGCTGCCCTCGGCTACGGATTTTATTGCATAACGTATATCTTCGGGCTTCAGGTTGGACACCTCGGAGCTGATATAACGGAGGTCCCTGATCAGTTTTTCAGCGGCCTGCACTTTATCCTTATCGCCCTTAAGAAATATTCTGTTCCCTCGCGAACTCGCCTTGATATCCAGGCTTTCCTCCATGAATCTCAGGCTCTTTTCAAGGCTGTTAAAGAGAGAAGGGTATTCCTTTTCAGTGTCGAATTCAATTACCAGAGTATCCGTGAGCAAATCCCCCTATTCATTTTTGAACGTGACATAGGTGTTCAGTCCCTCGGTTTTTTTGAGCTTCATTGCGAGAATTTCGGCGCTCTTTCTTTCCCGGAATTCCCCGCTCCGTATCCTGTAAATTTTTTCGTTCTTCTTGTTCCTCGAAACTGTAATATAAGGCTTATATCCTTTTTTATCGTATGCTGTTCTGAAATTTTCAGCTTCGGTCTCATTCTTGAATGCACCCAACTGGACAGTATAGACCAGTTCATATGTGTGAGCCTTTCTCTCCTTTTCCGCAGACGCCGAAACTTTGACGCTCTTTTCATTGGATCCGGACTCCCGGGGCCGGACGGGAACTTTCTTAACGGCAACAATATCCGACGCCCGGGGGGCATCCGGAGATTTTTCCGCAACGGTTTCGGGCCGTGCTGGCCTGAACGGGTCTTCCGTGCGCCCGTGATTCTCGTTTTCCTCCTCCCGGACAATAGCGGTATCCTGTCCCAAAGGAACTGATTCCACGACATCGATATAAGAGGACCTGCTTTCCTCCGTCCCGCTCTTGCCGACAAAATAACCGAGGACAAAACCGACTGATGAGAAAACGGTCACCAGAGCGATGAGAAAACCTTTCCCTATTACATGAAAAGACGATCTGTCTTTCCCTTCAAAGCCGTTCATAAAACAAGCATAGCATCACCATAGGTGAAAAATCTATACCCCGTCAATATTGCCGAACGGTATGCATTGAGAAGATTTTTTCTGCCCGCAAAGACCGATGTCAGCATAAGAGGTGTAGACCTGGGCAGATGAAAATTAGTCAGCAGTGAATCGACATAAAACGGCCGGAATCCCTCATGGATAAAAATATCGGTAGCCCCTTTGATGACCCCGTTTCGGGACGATATCTCGCATTTTCCGCTTTTGTATCCTTCGAGGACCCGCGTGGCGGTGGTGCCCACTGCGATTATCCTTCCGCCCCTTTTTTTTACGGTCGCTATCTCTGTCGGCAGCCCCTGGTCAATTTCGAAGATTTCTGTTTCCATAACGTGGTCTTCTATTTCGGATGTTCTCACTGGTCTGAAAGTCCCGATCCCTACGTGGAGTGTAACTTCCCTGATCAAGACGCCTTTTGAGCGGATGTCTTCGAGCAGGGACCGTGTGAAATGCAGTCCCGCCGTGGGAGCTGCAATCGAGCCTTCGACCGATGCATATACGGTCTGGTATCGCTTTTTGTCCTCTTCGTCCGGCTGCCTCCTTATATAGGGAGGCAGAGGCATGCTGCCGGTCTTCCATATCATTTCACTGAGGCATTCCTGATTGTCGAAAAATACGGTCTTTCCGGCAGAGACTCGAGCCCGGAAATCTTCCGAAAAACGGATCCGACCGGTGTATCTTTCTTTCGCCAGAATAGACCAGGACCCCGGGGAGAGTTCACGGACCAGGAGCATCTCGAACCTGCCCCCCGTCTCCTTATGTCCGGTGAGCCTGGCCGGGAAGACTTTTGAATTATTCAAAATGAGCATATCGCCCGCATGCAAAAACTCAGGGAGATGGAAAAACTGCCTGTGTTCCAGCTTGCCGTCCCGGTGAAGTACCAGCAATCTGGACCCATCCCTGACTTCAGCCGGTCTTGAGGCGATTAGCGCTTCGGGAAGATCAAAATCGTAATCAGCGGTCTTCATACACCTGCAGGGTGGTTCCCGGGTAGAAAAAAGAAAGGATTTCCCTGTAATTCATGCCTTTTTTTGCCATCTCGAGAGCGCTCCACTGGCAGAGACCCACCCCATGCCCGTAACCTTTGCCCTCGAATATGAAGTTTCCGTTGTCTCGGCTCACCGTGAAATTGGTGCTCGGGAGCCTTTTCCATCCCAACAACCTGCGGAGGTCTGTTGCCTTGACAGACATCCGGCTTTGTCCGTAAAGGATATCCAGGGTTTTTACTCTTTTTGTCGAAGTGTAAGCAGTGACAAAGATCTCTTTTATCCCATCTACGTTGAGAGCGTCTTCTATTTCCCCGGCAGGTATATTTCTTTCCCAGATCCAGTAAGGGGAGAGCTCACATGAGGAGGTCACGGGACTTAAATAAGGATAGCTTTTCCCAAAGACCTCTTCGGCGTCCTCTGTCCTGCCTCCGCAGGTCGAATGATAGAGCGCCTCTATCACCTTTCCGTCATAAACCAGGACCTCCCCTGCGGTGTTGAGCACAGCATAGGAGACCCGTTTGTCGACGGTATTGCCCTTGTATACCTGGTGAAGTACGGACGAGGTCAGGTCGTAGTTCTCTTTTCCCCTGAATTTTTTCTGATAGAGTGCATACGTCCTTGAAATTACGGCCTGGGCCTTGAGGGCTTCCATATCCCAGTTTCTGCCTACCTCTGCGCCCACAACATACTTTACATATTCTTCGAGGGGGAGTTCATTGATGAGATAGAGCCCGGAATTGCCTTTCCAAACCTCTATATTTCCGAGGTAGTGTGTTCCATTGATGAGAAGGTCGCCCCGGAGTTTCCCCATCCTGTCGATCTTCTCATCACTGCCGGGGACATTCTGAAAAATGTTGTCTATTATGAGCACCTTGATGGACCCTGCTTCGGCTTTCAGTCCGGCAAAGACGATGAATAAGACCAATATCAGTTTTTTGAGCATCTATCTCCTTCCGAATAACCAGAAAAGAATAGTAAGCAAGAGACTTATCAGCAGGCTCGTTGCAAGAGGGAAATAAAAGGTATAATTCTTTCGCTGGATGTAAATATCACCCGGCAGTCTTCCCAACCATGGTATTCTCCCCGATATGATGAGGAGACCGCCGAATGCTGCGATGACAATGCCGATTACAAGCAGGATTTTTCCTATTTGCTGAATGCCTCCGGTCATTTCTTTTCTGTGCTCATAGTGACCATATAAATTACCCTGGCTGTTCCGTCTTCCCGTGGATAATAATATAGAAGACAACAATAGGGGACGGGGGTGCATTTACTCGCAGGACCGGAAGCGCTCTGAGACACCGGTCTCTTTGCATGTCCTGTCAGTGACGACTTCTATCGGAAACGGAAATCTTTCCAGGCTGAGGCCCCGGCGGATTCTTCTTTCCCTGCCGGAACCTTTCCATTTCCGAATATATGCACCCGCAATACCTTTGGCGGTAAAGTTCGAGCTCTATGGAAAGGGCCTTCGAACTTTTCCATCCCTGCCTGAGGTCCTCGAAAAAAAACGGCACGCCCTCACGCTTGCCGATCTTTTGTCCTGTGGTTATTATCATATCAAATTTCTGGTACGGACTTGCAAGCAATGAGGTGGTGAAACCGTCAAGACCCATCTCCTTTGCGACTGCAGCCGTTTTTTCGAGCCTCAGGGAATAACAGACCGAGCACCGGTTAGCCTTCTGACGCACAACGGCAGAGAGAAAATCGTCGAGAGGGTAATCGTCGATGTATTCAATATCGAGACCCCATATTTTCTGAAGTTTCATGAGAGACTCAAGCCGCTTTGAATATTCCGTGAAAGGGTGAATGTTCGGGTTGAACCATAACCCCTTTATCCCGATGTCTTTCAGGAGGAAGGTCTGCAGAGGTAAAATACTGCAGTTTGAACAGCACATATGCATGAGGAGCTTCATGGTCTGCCGCTCCGGTCAGGAAAAGAGTCCCTGAGGCGCATTTCTGCCGAGATGGCTGTATCCGTTTCTCGTGACGACCCGCCCCCGCGGCGTCCTTTCCAGAAGTCCCTCCTGCATGAGATATGGTTCATAGACGTCTTCGATAGTTTCCCTGTCCTCCCTCAGGGACGCTGCGATCGTTTCTATCCCTACGGGACCGCCGCTGAATTTCTCCACTATCGTGAGGAGGAGTTTTCTGTCCATGTCATCGAGACCTCTGGCGTCGACATCAAGGGCATGAAGGGATTTTCGCGCAAT
The DNA here is from genome assembly GCA_040235385.1 of Candidatus Sulfobium sp. Classification (GTDB taxonomy): domain Bacteria; phylum Nitrospirota; class Thermodesulfovibrionia; order Thermodesulfovibrionales; family UBA6898; genus JBECKU01. Next base: position 10,759 of record JBECKU010000083.1, read on the forward strand.
GTCCAGGTTTATGGTTCCGTCCCCGAGCACCTGGGCGAAGTCCCTTATCCTTTTAAGGAGACGGTTGGCGATGCGCGGCGTGCCCCTGGACCGCAGGGCGATCTCGAGCGCGGCATCGTCTTTGATCGCGACCTGCATGATCCCGGAAGAACGGAGCACTATAAGCTTGAGGTCCTCGGGTTCGTAGAAGGTAAGCCTGTCGATTATGCCGAACCGGTCTCTCAAAGGGGACGTGAGAAGGCCGGTCCTCGTGGTTGCTCCTATCAGGGTGAATCTGGGCAGGTTCAGCTTGAGCGTCCGTGCGTTCGGACCCTGGCCTATGATGATATCGAGCTGGAAATCTTCCATGGCCGGGTAGAGCACTTCTTCTACGATCCTGGGAAGACGATGGATCTCGTCTATAAAAAGTATATCCATGTCTGCAAGGTTGGTGAGTATCGCAGCAAGGTCGCCGGGGCGCTCCAGAACGGGTCCGGAGGTCGTTTTGATGTTCACTTTCAGTTCGTTCGATATGATGTGTGCGAGGGTCGTCTTGCCCAGTCCCGGCGGTCCGCAGAACAGAATATGATCAAGCGTTTCTTTTCTTTGTTTCGCGGCGCTTATAAATACCTTGAGATTTTCCCTGATCTTGTTTTGTCCGATGAACTCATCGAGAGAACCGGGTCTGAGGTTCAGGTCGAAGGACACATCTTCGTCGACCGTTCCGGCGCTTATGACACGGTCCGTCCCTGCTGTCTTCTTTATATCGCGGTCGTTTTCATGCATCCTCTGTCCTCCGTCCCGGGCTTTCGGCTGGAACGAGCTGCTTCAGCGTCTCCCTGAGAAGACTTTCAATGTCGTCAAAGCCCATGCGGTAAGCCTTATCGAGACATTCAACTGCGATATTCCTTTTGTAGCCCAGGTTTATCAATGCAGAAAGAGTATCCTCGAACAGTCTGTCTTTCGCTTCGCCTCCGGAAGCAGGAAGTTTTTCTCTGAGTTCAAGTATCAATCTGTGGGCGGTTTTCTTGCCCAGTCCCGGTATCCTGCAGAGCAACCCGACGTCCTCCGTCTCGATCGCCTTCAGAAAGTCATTCTGTGACATCCCGGAAAGGACGTTGAGAGCCATCCTGGGGCCGACCCCCGCTATCCCCAGCAGCGTGGTGAATATTTTCTTTTCCTCTTCCGAGGTAAAGCCGAAGAGCTGCAGGGAATCTTCGCGGACATGGGTATGGATATAGAGAAATATTTCATTCCCGATCCCGGGCAGGTTCGAAAGAATTGACAGCGGAACGCTTACGACGTATCCGACGCCGTTAATATCGATCAGGACCGCGTCGGGTCTCTTCGAGATAAGCTTTCCTTTCAACGAACCAATCATTTTTTCCTGCGTTTACCGGGGACAGCCGGCGGGACCCTCATCATCCGGAATTTTTCACAGCTTCCCTGAATTTTATAGTATTCATATGACAGAGGGCAAGTGCGAGTGCATCGGCGCTGTCAGGGTAAAGCGGCCCCCTGATTTTCAGGATCAGTCTGACCATCTCCTGCACCTGTCCTTTCTCTGCGCGACCGTATCCTACGACCGCTTTTTTTACTTCCAGAGCGCTGCATTCGTAAATGGAGATATTTTCGGAGGCGGCTGCGAGGAGGACTATACCTCTTGCATGGCCGAGACTCAACGCGGCTTTTGCACCTTTTGCAAAAAAGATTTTTTCTACGACAACATTATCGGGCCGGATATCCCTGATGATCTCCACCAGGGATTCATGGATGTGTCTTAATCTGTAGTGGAGAGGTTTTGATTGAGGAAGAACTATCCTTCCGGATGTGATATAAACGGCCTCGTTTCCCCTGGCCTGGATCAATCCGTAGCCACAGGCTATGCTGCCCGGGTCGATGCCCAGGATCTTCAAGCAGGGACTACTACTTTTTCCGGGGATGCTCAAAAAGTATTTCCTCGACCATAAGGCAGAGCACATGTCCAAGGGTGATATGAGTTTCCTGTATTCGAGGCGTATTGTCTGAGGGGACGATGAAGGAAAAAGTCGCTCTGGTCGCAAGTTTTTCCCCCTTTGCACCGGTAAGTACCACTGTCCTCAATTTCTTCTTTTTTGCAACGTCCATGGCCTTCGTGATATTGCCGGAATTCCCGCTCGTCGAGATTGCTATAACGATGTCGCCCTCAGCAGCGAAGGATTTGAGCTGCCTCGCAAAAATCTCCGTATAATCGTAATCGTTTGCGATTGATGTGATGACGGCCATGTCCGTATTGAGGGCGATAGCGGGAAGGCCGGGTCGCTCCCTCTTGAACCTGTTAACGAATTCGGCGGCGATATGAGAGGCGTCGGTCGCGCTGCCGCCGTTTCCGAACAGGATCAATTTATATCCTTCATTGAAGGCGGAGGCTATGGCTTTTGACACCTCCATGACCGTTTCCAGGTGGGACTGAATGAAATTTTCCTTGACGGAAATGCTTTCCCTGAATTCTTTAAGTATTTTTTCTTTCATAAGAACAATTAGGAAACCGATTGCCGCCGGCCCGTGCAAACTGAGAATGCTGTTCTCAGGCTCTTGCCCCCTCGATCAAGTGTTGTCCTCGGACAACAGTAGATTATAATAAAAATCTTTTTTCTGTCAATCGGCCCCGGAAGCAGGTGAGAAACCGTAAATCTCATCTCAAAAATGCAGGTATTGCCGGGGAATTTCTTAACTTAATGATATATTAAGATTATCCTTCAGTACAGAGCGATAAATATATGCAAAAATCCCTTCTGTAAATGTCGGTCGCAGTCATAGTAACACTATCACATTTTTGAGTAAAAGAAAGGCCGGATCTTTTTCAATCCACCAACTTGTTCTGGAGGGCATAATGCGTCAGTTCGGCATTGTTCTTCATATGCATTTTATCCAGGATGCGAGATCTGTAGGTACTGACCGTTTTTATACTCAGTGCGAGCTCATCGGAAATCTCCTTGATCGTCTTGCCTGAAGCGATTCTGCATAAAACGTGGAACTCCCTGTCTGAAAGGGTTTCATGGAGAGGCCGGGCATCACCCTCCTGGAGGCTGAAGGCGAGTTTCTCAGCGACGGAGGGACTGATGTATTTTTTGCCGCCCGATACAGTGCGTATTGCCTTTATCAACTCGTCAGGAGCGCTCTCTTTTGTCATGTATCCGGCGGCGCCCGCCCTTAAGGCTCTGACCGCGTACTGCTCTTCGGAATACATGCTGAGTATCAGCACGGAGAGTTTCGGGTGCTCCGTCCTCAGCTCTTTCAGGATGTCGAGGCCGCTCCTGCCGGGCATGGAGATGTCGAGCAGGACTACATCAAACTTTTCTCCGCGGAGCTTGTTCAGGATTTCCTGCCCGTTGCTCGCTTCGTTAACTACATGCATGTCGGGTGTTTCCGCAAGTATCTGCTTCAGTCCCTCACGGACAATCGTGTGATCATCAGCTATCAATACTCTTATTCCGGGTTTCTTCATGTTCAAACTGGAAGCAAGTATATCACTATTTCTGCTTTTATTGTACGGAATTTATCTCACAAACGCCGATTTATTTTCAACTTTCAACGGAATGCGCACTGTCACCGTAGTTCCCTTCCCGGGGCTTCCATCCAGGACAACGCTCCCGCCGAGGAAGTGGACTCGTTCTTTCATCCCGATCAGACCTATTGATTTGGGATCGGATATCTGTTTCTTGGTTATCCCCCTGCCGTCATCCTTTACCTGGAGCGACAGCTCACCGAATTTCTGCCTAAGGACCACAGTGACCTTCCCGGCATCCGCATGCCGCACCACATTCGTGAGGGCCTCCTGAAAGATGCGGAAAATCGCCGTAGAAACGTCTCTGCCGAGCATGATGTCTTCCGGGGAAATCGTGAGCCGGCATTTTATCCCCGTCCTCTCTTCAAATTCCTCTGCCTGCCATTCAAGAGCGGCGGCTATCCCGAGATCGTCCAGCAATCCCGGTCTGAGTTCAGCCGAGATCCTTTTTATCGTCTGAATATTCATGTCGATCAGCCTGGACATCATTCGGGCCTTCTCCATTAGAGGTTCTTGTTCGCTTGTCAGTCTCTTTGTCAGCCACGATACGTCCATCTTCAGCGCGGTCATGGATTGGCCGAGTTCGTCATGGATCTCGCGTGATATGCGTGTCCTTTCTTCCTCCCGCACGCTATGGATGTGGGCAAGTAGATCCCGCAGCTGCTCCCGGGAATTCTTAAGGCTTTCTTCAGCAATCCTGCGTTCGGTTATGTC
>JBECKU010000254.1:0-3583 GCA_040235385.1 Candidatus Sulfobium sp.
TGATTGGCCGAGTCGGACCCTGCAATGGTCAAAGGACGGCATAAGCCGCTCAATTCAAATTTATCTCGGAAAAGAAGAGAAGCTATTATTCAATCTCCGGCTTGTGGCTTGGCAGGATCACGATGGCAGAAGATACTGGAAAAATTATTTTCTGAAGAAAGAAGTTCCAATTTCTGAAATTGATCAGGGATAAGTGATCTGAAGGCGCTGGATGGCTGTGGCCCGGCCGGTTTCTTTGCTGATTTCAATGACTGCCGCGGATAACACCGCTTCACCGTGGGCGGTGTTGAATTTGGCGGGCATGCCCGTGAGAAAGCGATGCAGCACCTGGTCGACTTCAACGCCTATGACAGAGTTGACGGGTCCCGTCATACCCACATCGGTGATATATGCTGTCCCATTTTGCAGGATTTTCTCATCCGCGGTCTGGACGTGAGTATGGGTCCCGATTACGGCGCTCGCCTTTCCGTCAGCGAAATATCCGAAGGCTATTTTCTCGGATGTCGCCTCTGCGTGAAAGTCCACAATGATGATATTGGTTTCCTTCGAAAGGTTCTCGAATTCGGACCTGAAAGCACGGAAAGGGCAGTCCATGCTGTTCATAAAAACTCTGCCCGATAAGTTCAGCACCGCGACTTTGAGGCCGTTTCGGATACTGTAGATTACACTGCCGTAGCCGGGTGCGCCCGGCGGGTAATTGAACGGTCTCAGTACCCGGTTCTCCTTGGGCAGGAAATTTACTATCTCTTTCTTGTCCCATACGTGATTGCCAGTCGTTATTACATGAATGCCCATCTTAAAGAGCTCGACGACGAGTGGTTCCGTGAGGCCAAAACCGCCGGCGATATTTTCGCCGTTGGCGATGACCATATCCGTTTTGTATTTGTCCCTCAGGTTCGGCAGCAGCGCCCTGACGGCCGTCCTGCCTGCCTTACCGACAATGTCGCCGATAAAAAGGACCCTCATGTAGTAATGAGGAAGGCAAAAGTCAAAATGCAGAATTCAGAATGAAATGCAGAAGCCTCTATGCCGTATGCTGATTGGAAGTATTCCCTTTTATCCTTACTTCTACATTCTGCATTCTGACTTCTGCCTTCCTGGTTATTTCGCATATTCGACATAGCGCGACTCCCTGATGACGGTCACCTTGATCTGCCCCGGATAGGACATCTCGGCCTCTATCTTCTTCGAGAGGTCCCTGGCAATCATCGCCGACATCTCATCGTTTGTGTCCTCCGGTTTAACGATGATCCTGATCTCGCGGCCTGCCTGGATTGCATAGCATTTATCGACACCTTTAAATGATAGAGCTGTTTTTTCGAGGGCCTCGAGTCTCTTCAGATAGTGTTCGATGCTCTCTCTTCTCACTCCCGGCCTCGCCGCGGAGATGGCGTCCGATGCGGCGACAAGGGCGGCCTCCACTGTGAGCGGGTCGCCTTCGCCATGGTGGACGAGGATCGCGTTTACTACCTTATTGTTTTCACCGTGCTTGCGGGCAAGGTTCGCCCCGATCTCCTGATGCGTCCCCTCTATTTCGTGGTCGACGGCTTTTCCTATGTCATGCAGCAGCCCGGCTCGTTTGGCCATTTTGACATCCACTCCGAGTTCTCCGGCCATCATCCCTGAAAAATATGCGACCTCGCGAGAGTGCTGAAGGACGTTCTGGCCGTAAGAAGTTCTGTATTTAAGCCTGCCGAGGATCTTTACCAATTCGGGATGTATCCCGGAAAGGCCGAGATCGAAGACCGATTTTTCTCCCTCTTCCCTTATGTTCGCCTCTACTTCTTTCTTGATTTTTTCGACTATCTCCTCGATTCTGGTGGGATGTATCCTCCCGTCTACTATCAGTCGCTCCAGCGCGAGTCTTGCGATCTCCCTTCTGACTGGATCGAATGCCGAAAGAGTGACCATCTCCGGGGTGTCGTCCACTATGAGGTCGACGCCGGTGGCGGCTTCGAGCGCCCTGATGTTCCTGCCTTCGCGCCCGATTATTCGGCCCTTCATCTCGTCATTCGGCAGGTTTACCGCCGTCACCGTTGCGTCGGCGACGAAATCGCTTGCATAGCGCTGAATGGCAAAGCCCATGATTTCCTTGGCTTTCTTTTCGGCGGTCTCCTTCGCCTCGTCCTCGATTCTCTTGGCAAGTTTCGCAACCTCAAACTGGGATTCTTCCTCGGTTCTCTTGAGGATCTCCTGGCGCGCCTCTTCCCTCGTGATCCCTGAAATCTTTTCCAGCGTCTGGACCTGTTCTTTAAGCAATTGGTTGTATCGGTTGTCTTTCTCCTGGAGAGAGCGTTCCCTGGAATTGAATTCCTTCTCTCTTTTGCCCAGTTCGTTTTCGCGTTTGTCGATCTGATCGAATTTTCTCTCGATGGTTTCTTCCTTTTGCCTCAGCCTTTTCTCGAGGTGATTCAGTTCGGAGCGTCTCTCCCGGAGTTCCTTTTCAGACTCGGTCTTTGCCTGGAAAACGATATCCTTGGCTTCCAAAGACGCATCCTTCTTGATGGATCCGGCGTCCTTGAGCGCCTCGTCCATTATTTTTTTCTTATCGGTCTCGATGGAATCCCTCTTGGATTTCAGGGTATTCCTATAAAAAAGACTGAGAATCAGGCCGATCACGATCCCGGTACCAATAGAAACAAGCAGATAGAGCGGATTAATCATCTGACGTGGTCCTCCTTTTTTGCAGCCGTGATTTTATGATTCTTTCAAAACCTTCCGAGGAAGGATTATAAAAACTCCTGGGTATATTCATATATTTTTGATGTATGAAGTGACCTTCGAAGTTGTGTGGATAACGGTATCCTTTCCCTGCCCCCAGCCTCTCAGCCCCCCTATAATGGGAATCTTTCAGATGGATCGGGACTTCCTGCAGTGGTTCGCTGCGAATACTTTCGGCAGCTTTTTCGACTGCGGCGTATGATGCGTTGCTCTTGGGGGCGGTCGCAACATAGATAGCAGCCTGGGAAAGGGGTATCCTCCCCTCCGGCATGCCTATTTTTTCGAGCGCATGAAGGGCTGAAACAGCAACTACGAGCGCTCGGGGGTCCGCATTTCCCACGTCCTCCGACGCACAGATGACTATTCTCCTGGCGATAAAAAGAGGATCTTCTCCCGATTCTATCATCCTGGCAAGCCAGTATACGGTGGCATCGGGGTCTGAACCTCGCATGCTCTTGATGAACGCCGATATTGTATCGTAGTGGTCGTCTTCATCGTAATAGAGGGTCTTGTTCTGCAGGGCTTCCTTGACACACTCAAGGGTGATTGCGGGTTGGTCAGAATCACTTCCGGAAAATGACAGAAAGGACAGTTCCAGAACATTAAGTGCCCTTCGGGCGTCACCTTCACTGACTGAAGCGATAAACTCAAGGGCTTCCTCATCGATAGAGACTCCGCGGCCTCTTAATTCCTTGTCTTCAGAAAGTGCCCGCTTTACTATCTTTTCCAGATCTACGGCCGGGATGGCTTTGAACTGGAAGATTAAAGACCTCGAAGATAGGGCGGGAACCAAAGAAAAGAAGGGATTTTGTGTGGAAGCCCCGATGAGAATGAGTTCTCCCGTCTCGATATAGGGCAGGAG
>JBECKU010000258.1:0-3541 GCA_040235385.1 Candidatus Sulfobium sp.
CGCTTGAAGGAGCTGAAGATCGGCGATCCCATGGATGAATCCACCGATGTCGGCCCTCTTGCCAGGCGGGACATCCTCGATTCTCTGAACGAGCAACTCCGGGATGCCAAAGAAAAAGGCGCGGAGGTAATAGGAACGGGGTACCTCCCCGAAAAGGGGCTCTTTTTTGCTCCATGCGCCATATATAATCCAAATGAAACCATGAAGGTTCTTAATGAAGAAGTATTCGGTCCGATCGCTCCGGTAATTATCGTAGAAGACGAAGATGATGCGGTTAAGGTGGCGAATCAAACCGAATACGGTCTTGGCGCAGCAATATGGAGCAGGGACATGGAACGGGCAGAAAGGATCGCCAGGAGGATCGAAGCCGGATGCATCGCCATAAACGATATGGTAAAGTCCGACCCCAGGCTGCCTTTCGGGGGGATCAAGAAATCCGGCGTAGGAAGGGAGCTGTCGCATTACGGGCTCAAGGAATTCGTTAACATTAAGACCGTGGTGGTAAGGGAATAAGGCCATAGGTGCAGAAAGATAGAGTCCGACATGCTGAAAAACGCCATAGAATCGGCAGATTATTATTCTGATTCACGTAAACGCAGACATAGCCACGAATGCAATTATGAAGAAGGTAATAATATGACTGGAAGCCTGCTGCGGAGCCTCGACTACGGCCGTTTTTCATCACGCCGGACTCTACATTGTTCGGATTTTTTGCTACTGCACGGTAGAATCCAATGAAGGCATCAGATCTCTTCGTGAAGCAGCTTGAGGAGGAAGGAGTCGAGTATATCTTCGGCCTCCCGGGAGAGGAGAACCTCGACCTTATCGAATCCATCCGCACCTCTTCGATCAAGCTGATCGTCACACGGCATGAGCAGGCAGCAGCTTTTATGGCGGCGACCTATGGAAGGCTTACAGGGAAGGCCGGTGTATGCTTTTCAACTCTTGGACCGGGTGCGACGAATCTTGTGACAGGCATAGCTCATGCGCAGCTCATCGGGGCTCCGGTGGTATCGATCTCCGGACAGAAGGCGCTCAGGGAGAACTGGCAGGCCCGTTTTCAGCTTATAGACGTAGTGAGCCTGATGAGGCCGATCACGAAGTCCTCCGCTTCTATTGCCGACCCGAGCACGATCCCGACCATCCTGAGGAATGCCTTCAAACTCGCGCAGGCCGAGCGGCCTGGAGCAGTGCACATAGAACTGCCGCAGGATGTTGCTTCGAGCAAGACGACGGCACCGATCCAGAAGAGGGGAGATATGAGAAGGCCCGCTCCGGACGCCGAGGCCATCGACGGGGCCGCCGCGCTCATCAACAGGTCAAAGCATCCTTTGATTCTCCTGTCTTCCGGGGCAAACAGAAAATTAGTATCGAGACAGCTTCTTAAGTTCGTAAAAAAGACCGGGATATATGTCGTTCATACCCAGATGGGAAAAGGTGTGCTTAGCGACATGTCGGAATACAGTCTTTTCGCGACAGGCATCCACAGCCGTGATTACTTCAGTTGTGCGGTCCGGAAGGCGGACCTTATTATAACCGTGGGATATAACATAGTCGAATACCCTCCGTATGTATGGAACCAGGACCGTGACAAAAAGATCATCAGCCTTGATTTTGCCGGGGCCGAGATCGACAAGTACTATAATCCTGACATCGAGGTGATAGGCGATATTTCCTCGTCCTTGAAGCTCCTGGGGGAAAAGATTGCCAAAAGGAACGACAAGACCTTCAGGACCTTCCGGGATTTGCTCGACGCAAAACTCTCAGAGGAATTCAAAGAGAAATATCCCCCGAATCCCCAGGAGATCGTCCGGCATGTCCGGACTGTATTATCCGGAGATGATATCCTCGTACTGGATAACGGGATTTATAAATTATGGTTTTCACGTTTGTATAAGACTTACAAGGCGAACACGTTTATTCTCGATAATGCACTCGCAACGATGGGGGCCGGACTGCCTGCCGGGATCGTCGCGAAAATGCTCAGGCCCTACAAGAAAGTTTTGGCCGTCGTGGGCGACGGCGGGTTCATGATGAACTCACAGGAATTAGAGACCGCTGTACGTCTCAAGGTCCCGCTTGTAGTCCTGATAGTGAATGACAACGGCTTCGGATTCATCCGGTGGAAGCAGAAGAGCATGCGGTTCAGGCGCTTCGGGATGGACTTCTCCAACCCCGATTTTGTGCGGTATGCCGAGAGCTACGGGGCGGCGGGGATGAAAGTCAACAAGGGCGACAACCTGTCTGAACTCCTGAATACCGCATTCTCATATAAAAACCCCGTCCTTATCGAATGCCCGGTCGACTATTCCGTCAATTATGAGGCATTTTCAAAGGAGATCGAGCACTCGGTGTGTGATATTTAATAAATATTCTATTTCATAGTCAGCCACAATTCATCGTAAGCCGAAATCCTGTTTCTTCTTCGGGGCAGTTCATTGCTGTAGTGCATGCCGATTTCCGATGCGTGCTCCCTGAACCAGTCCGTCAGTTTCGTCTTGCCGGTTGGCGGCGCACCGGTGTGAAGCAGTCCTTCCATCAGACCATCTATCTCATCGCGGGTGAGAGGAACGTCCCTCAGGAGTTTGCCCAGCAGCCGGGCAAAAAAGTAGCCGGCCGAAGGGGGAATGGAAATTATCGGACGGGGCTTCCCGATCGCCTTTCCTATTTCTTCAACCAAAGAACGGTAGGTAAATGTCTCCGGGCCAATCGCATCGATGACACAGTCATTTCTCTTCTGCCCCTGGGCGACCGCAAGCTCGGCGAGATCGCCGACATAGATAGGTTGAAGTTTGTAATTTCCGTCTCCGAAGACCCCGAAAACGGGGAACCTTCTCAGGAACCAGGCGATGTTGTTTATCAGTATGTCCTCCCGTCCGAAGAGAACGGCGGGACGGAGGATCGCATAAGACAAGCCCGATTCTATCAACATGCGCTCCAGCTTTGCCTTCCCCCTGAAATACTCGAAGCGGGACTCTTCCGAGGGGTTTGTGATGCTTATGTGTACGATCCGACGGACACCGGCTTTTTTCGCAGCATTGAAAAGTATTCCTGAATTCTCGACGGCCCTGGCGTAAGTGAAATCCCGATAGTTGAACCTGACCCAGTAGTTGTTGTAAAGGACTTCCGCCCCCTGCAGGGATTCAACAAGTTTCTCCGGGTTATCGAAGTTATATGGGAATGCTTCTATTTTCCCCTCGAAAGGGTTGTGACGGTGGAGAGAGTTCGTGATTGTTTTGACCTGATGGCCGGCATCAAGCAACCGGCGAGCGATATATTTACCTGAAAAACCGAAGGCTCCCGTAACTATATGAATACCGACGGACTTCACTTTTTTTCTCCCCGGCAGGAGCCGGTCCGTGGCCTGTATCTGGTTACGCTGATGCTCACTGACCAATATAACCACAGAGGCACAGGGAACAATTGATAATCAGATCACTTTTGGGTTTCCCTGTGCCTTCCAATTCTTCTTACATTAGCGCTTATTTTATGCGTATGATCCTATTTCAATACCGGTCGTGCATTTACCGACTGGACGGGC
>JBECKU010000261.1:0-16500 GCA_040235385.1 Candidatus Sulfobium sp.
ATAAATGCTCTGTAGCTCATTTATACACGAAGAACCAGACTACCTGCATGGCGACATCTCTCATGACCTGTTCCTCGGCGATCTCCTTGGCCGCCAGCACCCTTTCCAGCTTCCCGCTGCCGTCAAAGGTCACGAAGAAAGGCCCGGTCACCTTTTTTGTCTCTGACGGCCGCCCCTCTCTGAAAAGAGTAAATTCCGCATTTACTGTTACGCTGTATTCCACTATAGTCCCGCTTTTTTCGGAAATGCCGGTGATGGCAAAGTTAGTGATCTCCCCTGTCAGCCGGTTCTCCGAAGCACTGCCTATACTCACCCCCTGCTTTACGAATTCTTCCGTAAGTGCTCTATGGAGCCTGTCCTGAAGTTTAGGCTCGACAGTCTTGTTCTCTATCGGTCCTATGAACACTTCCTTTATCGACAACGCACTCTGTCGGTGCATGCTGTAGCCGCAGCCGGTCAGTATTATTGCCAGGAAAATTATTAACGAATAAAAAAACGGCCTAACCAGGATCGCAATCATGAACGGTTCATCTCCCGACCACGATGTTTACCAGCCTGCCCTTTACGACGATCACTTTTTTGATCTCCGCCTGGGCGATAAACGTCCTGATCTTCTCGTCGCCGAGCGAGAGGTTCCTGATCTCTTCATCGGAGATGCCTCTGGGGATCATCATCTTTCCTCGCAATTTACCGTTCACCTGGATCACCAGCTCCACTTCGTCCTCCTTTGCGAGGTCTTCGTCCCAGGCCGGCCATTTCTGCTCGGATATGGACGGCTTGTTGCCGAGGACGGCATAAAGTTCCTCGGCTATGTGGGGTGTAAAAGGAGAAAGGAGAAGCAGCATGGATTCAACTGCAAATTTGAATACCCCCGGGTCTCTTTCATCACGAGGTTGGAACCCTGTCATGTCGTTGACCAGCTCCATGAGGGCGGCGATGGCGGTATTGAAGTGAAAGTCTCTTTCCATATCCGTTGTTACTTTCTTTATCGTCTGATGGGTTTTTCTCAGAAGACCCCGGCCGTTGTCCGAGATGTCTGAGAGGTCTTCTTTCCGGATCACGGAAGCGCCCTTTTTTCTCAGAGGGTCCCGGTTATTATGGATGACACTCCAGACCCTCCCGAGAAACCGGTACGCCCCTTCGACCCCTTTGTCAGACCAGTCAAGATCCCTTTCCGGGGGGGCCGCGAAGAGGGAAAAAAGCCGTGAAGTGTCAGAACCGTAAGTCTCGATAAGATAATCGGGATCGACGACGTTCCCTTTGGATTTGGACATCTTCGCTCCGTCCTTGATCACCATTCCCTGGGTCAGGAGGTTTAAGAAGGGCTCGCCCGGACCGATGATCCCGAGGTCCCGGAGCACCCTCGTAAAGAAACGGGAATAAAGAAGGTGAAGGACCGCGTGCTCGACCCCTCCGATGTATTGGTCGACCGGCATCCAGTAGCCGGTCTCCCGGCTTCCATTTTTAAGTTTGCTGTCTATGTCGGGGTCGTTTTTTTGGAAACAGTACCGGACAAAATACCAGGAGGAATCGACAAATGTATCCATTGTATCGGTCTCCCGCCTTGCTTCTCCGCCGCATGCAGGACAGACAGTCTCGATGAAAGACCGTGATTCGAGCAATGGAGACCCTCCCTTGCCGGAAAATGTCACATCCTCCGGCAGGATGACCGGAAGATCTTCCTCGGGCACGGCCTTGATCCCGCAGCGGTCGCAGTACACGACGGGGATAGGGGTGCCCCAGTATCTCTGTCTCGATATCCCCCAGTCGCGCAGTTTGAAATTAACTACTCTTTTCCCGAGTCCTCTCTCCTCGATATATTCAGCGATCTTGTCCCGGGCCTCAGCGCTCTCCAATTCGCTGAAGGGACCGGAATCGACCAGGACACCCTCACCTTCGTAGGCCTCTTGTAGGGGCTGCCCTTGTGGCTGCCCAGAGGCGGGGGAGTGACGGGCATGCACGAGACCTGCCCCCGTGTCGTTAGGTTGGATCACCATCCTCATCGGCAATCCGTATTTCAAAGCGAACTCAAAATCTCTCTGGTCGTGGGCGGGAACAGACATAATCGCACCGGTGCCATATTCCATGAGTACGAAGTTGGCGACATAGACCGGGATCTTTTCTCCGTTCATCGGGTTCACGCAATAGTTCCCGGAGAACAGGCCTGCCTTTTCATCGACCTCTCCGTATCGGGCCCGTATCTTTCTGAGTCCTTCTTTGTCGGCGACCAGTTCGTCCGTGAAAGGATGGCGCGGAGATAAGCACAGGAAGGTCGCCCCGTAAAGAGTATCGGGTCGGGTCGTGAATATGCGGATACTTCTGTCCATTCCCTCTATTCTGAAATCCACCTCCACCCCGAGACTTTTGCCGATCCAGTTCTTCTGCATAAGCACGACCTTTTCCGGCCAGCCACTGAGGTCATCGCAGGCGCTGAGAAGTTCTTCCGCATACCGTGTAATCCTCAGGAACCATTGAAACAGCTCCTTCTGGACGACAACGCTGTCGCATCTCCAGCATCTCGAATCGATGACCTGCTCATTTGCGAGTACCGTCTCGCAGGACGGACACCAGTTCACGTAAGACGATTTGCGGTAGGCGAGATCCCGTTCGAGCATCTTTATGAAAAACCACTGGTTCCATTTGTAGTATTCAGGGCTGCAGGTGGTCACTTCCCTTTCCCAGTCATAACTGAGGCCCAGTTTGTCCAACTGCGCTTTCATGTAGCCGATGTTCTCATATGTCCATTTCGATGGGTGGACCCCGTGTTTGATGGCCGCGTTTTCAGCCGGCAGACCAAAGGCATCCCAGCCCATGGGATGAAGCACGTTGTGTCCCTGCATCTTCTTGTATCTGGCGATGACGTCCCCGATGGCGTAGTTGCGGACGTGGCCCATATGGATCTTTCCTGAAGGATAAGGGAACATTTCGAGGCAATAAAATTTTTCCCGGGATGTATCCTGTCCTGTTTTAAAGGTCCCCTTTTCCCTCCAGTAAGCCTGCCATTTGGGCTCAACTTTCCTGGGGTCGTATCTTTCTTCCAAGACGGTATTCCTCCGGTCTGAGAGTCGTGAAAAGCGCTTTGCAGGCTATTATACCACAGACGGAGCGGGCACATGATCTTTCCCGGCGGAGGTGAAATCCGACTCGGAAATCAGAATTTAATACCGAAATCCGGGAAGAGTGCGGTCAGCCGCTGGACGTTGTTCGTAAGAAGCAGGATGCCGAAAATGATGAGAAGAAAGCCGCTGGCGAGCATGATCCATCTCATGTAACGTCTGATCCTGGCGGAATAGCTGAGAAAGGAATTGAACGCCAGAGAAGCGGCAAAGAAAGGCAGAGCGAGGCCAAGGGAATATACCGAAAGCAGCTTTAATCCATAGATAGCGGAAGCCTGAGAACTCGCGTATAAAAGAATGGTACCCAGGATTGGACCGATGCAGGGGGTCCATGCGGCAGCGAATGTCATGCCTACAAAGAAAGAGCCGAAATACCCGGCCGGTTTTCCACTCATATGGAATTTTCTCTCCCTGGTCAGGAAGTCCAGTCTTATGATACCGGAGACGAAGAGCCCGAAAAAGATGACGAGTATCCCTCCGATGATCCGTATCCAGTCCTGATAGTCGAACAGGAACCTGCCGACCGCAGAAGAGGAGGCGCCGAGCGCGATGAAGACCGAGGAAAAACCGAAAATGAAGGCAAGAGAATTCGTGATGGTCAGGAACCGGATTTTCTTTTTGTCCGTCCCCTCTTTCAGATCTTCGAAAGAGACACCGGTAATGAAAGACACATAGGAGGGCAGAAGAGGCAGCACGCAGGGTGATAGAAAAGAAAGTACGCCCGCCAGGAAGGCCAGAGGGAAGGAAACGTCCTGCACGATCAGTTCCCTTCTGCGGCGCAGTCCGCCGTGCTTCCCTTTATCTTTTCGATCGCATGAGGGATGACATCAATGACGGCCGAGAGGCTTTCCCCTATGGCCTTTGGACTGCCCGGCAGATTTATGATCAATGTTTTTCCTCTCACACCCGCGACGGCCCTTGAAAGCATCGCCCTGTCTGTCTTCTTCAACCCTTCACTCCTCATCGCCTCGGCAATTCCGGGGACCTCCCTGTCGATCACTTCAAGGGTAGCATCAGGGGTTACATCCCTGGGAGAAAGACCGGTGCCCCCGGTCGTTAAAATAATATCGACTTTCTTACTGTATTGCACAAGCTTTTCTTTTATCAACGATTTTTCATCGGGTATCACCTCGTAATATTCGACCGAAGCCCCGATCCTCGAAATATATTCTTCTATCGCGGGACCGCTCGCATCTTCGCGTTCTCCCCGCGAACCCTTATCGCTCATCGTCAGTATCGCAGCCGTGATCATAACAAAACCTCTACGGGATCGCCTGTCTTCACTTTTCCTCCCGTTACGACCCTGATGAAGATGCCTTCTTTCGGCATTACGCAATCGCCGGCCTGATAGTAAATGGCGCAGCGGGCATGACATTCCTTGCCGATCTGGGAGACCTCACCGACGACATCGTCACCGATACGTATCCTTGAGCCGAGAGGCAGAGATACCAGATCGACTCCTTCGGTGGTAATATTCTCGGCAAAGTCGCCCGGGTGTACATCGAGCCCCATCTTTCTCATTTTGTCAATGCTTTCCATCGCGAGCAGACTTACCTGCCGATGCCATTCGGAAGACGCATGGGCATCCCCCTCGATGCCATAATCCAATCTTACCAGGACCTCGTCGACCGGCCTTTTCCGTATACCTTTTTTTTCGCTGATATTTACCGATATCACTCTGGCCGGCATGTCTAAAGATACCATAGTTTAAGGCACGCTAACAAGAAAGCAAGCTAACAAGCTGACAGGCGAAACAAAACTGAAGAATCCGGGATCAAAGGGATAAGAGGTAAGGATCAAAGCAACAACACTCGGGAAGTCCATACTTAACCCTTTAACCCTTAATCCTGCCCCTTCCTTTGGACCTACGTGCCCATCTCCCAACTCGCCAGGTATTTCTTCTGGGCCGGGGTAAGCACGTCGATCCTGACACCCATGGACCTGAGTTTAAGCCTCGCGATGTCTTTGTCGATCTTTTCGGGAACGCTATAGACCTTCTTCTCGAGTTTTCTATAATTTTTGACCATATATTCCGCGCATAATGCCTGGTTCGCAAAACTCATATCCATGACCGCCGAAGGGTGACCTTCCGCAGCCGCGAGGTTTATCAGCCGCCCTTCGCCGAGCAGATAAATCCTTTTGCCGTTTTTCAGGGTGTATTCTTCGACAAAGTCCCTGATGACCCTTTTCGATTTCGACATTTTCTTTAATTCCTCGATAGATATCTCGACATTGAAGTGACCGGAATTACAGAAAATCGCGCCGTCCTTCATAAGGCGGAAACACTCCTTGAAAATAACATCGATATCTCCGGTAGCAGTCACGAAAATATCTCCCAGTTTCGCCGCTTCCTTCATCTGCATGACCTCAAGACCGTCCATCATGGCCTCGAGACCTCTCAGCGGGTCGACCTCGGTAACGATCACCCTTGCCCCCATTCCCCGAGCCCTCATCGCAATACCCTTGCTGCACCATCCGTAACCGGCCACCACTAAAACAGAGCCTGCGATCAGCCTGTTCGTGGCCCGGAGGATACCGTCCATGGTTGACTGCCCGGTACCGTAGCGGTTGTCGAACATATATTTCGTATAGGCATCGTTCACTGCGACTATGGGATATTCGAGGACACCTTTTTCCGCCATCGCCCGGAGACGGATGACCCCTGTAGTCGTTTCTTCCGTGCCGCCCAGCATATTCTTCAGAAGGTCTTTTCTCTTTGAGTGCAGTGTAGAAACAAGGTCTGCGCCGTCGTCCATGGTGATATGCGGCTTGACCGAGAGGACTTCCATGATATGCCGGTAATAGGTTGCATGATTCTCCCCTTTTATGGCGAAAACCGGAATACCTGAATTCTTCACGAGTGACGCTGCGACATCGTCCTGGGTGCTCAACGGGTTCGAGGCGCACAGATATACATCGGCCCCGCCCGCCTTGAGAGTTTCCATGAGGTTTGCCGTCTCGGTAGTGACGTGCAGGCATGCAGCGACTTTTATATTCTTGAGCGGCTTCTCTTTTTTGAATCTCTGAGCGATGTTTTCCAGAACCGGCATTTCCTTCGCCGCCCACTCTATCCGCAATTTTCCCTTCTGGGCGAGTTTGATATCTTTTACGTCGTGCTTTACCATTCATCCTCCAAATTCTTGATTTTTATTTTTGGTTAACAGTTTGACGATAGACGATTAAAACTGAAAATCTGAAACCTGGAACTTTCTATAGTTCTGCTTCCCTCTTCAGGGTCTCGGCCTTGTCTGTTTTTTCCCATGTAAAGTCCGGATCATTCTTTCCGAAATGGCCGTAGGCTGCCGTCTTCTTATAGATAGGTCTTCTCAGGTCGAGACTTTCAATGATCCCCTTGGGTGTCAGATCAAAATTATTTCTTATGATCTTGCCGATCCTCTCTTCTGGAATCTTTCCCGTGCCGAAAGTATCGACGAGAATGGAAACCGGCTCCGGGATACCGATTGCATATGCGAGCTGCACCTCCACTCTGTCGGCGATTTCTGCAGCGACGATGTTCTTGGCGATGTATCTTGATACATAGGCTCCGGAGCGGTCGACCTTCGTGGGGTCCTTGCCCGAGAAACATCCTCCCCCGTGGCTGCCGACTCCCCCGTAACTATCGACGATTATCTTCCTGCCCGTCAGGCCCGTGTCTCCCATAGGGCCTCCCACCACGAAACGACCGGTAGGATTGATATAGTATTTGACCGACTCTTCATCGAGCAGCTCCTCCGGTACAATGGGTTTAATTACCTTTTCGATAATGTCTTCCTTCATGTCCTTCAGATGGACATCCGGGCTGTGCTGGGACGAGACAACGACAGTATCGATTCTGAAAGGCTTGCGGTCCCTGTATTCAATCGTGACCTGCGACTTGCCGTCGGGTCTGAGGTAACTTAAGATATCATCCTTCCTCGCTTCGGAAAGACGCATCGCAATTTTGTGCGCGAGCATTATCGGCATGGGCATCAATTCCCGGGTCTCATTGCATGCGAACCCGAACATCAGTCCCTGGTCTCCCGCACCCCCCGTATCGACACCAAGGGCTATGTCCGAAGACTGCTGGTCGATGGAAGTAATCACTGAGCAGGTCTCGTAATCGAAACCGTATTTGGCCCTTGTATAACCGATATCCTTGATCGTTTCCCTTACGATATCCGGTATATGGACATAGCATGTTGTTGAAATCTCCCCGGAAACGAACGCCAGTCCCGTTGTCACGAGTGTCTCACATGCGACTCTTGCTACGGGGTCCTTACCGAGAATCGCGTCCAGGATCGAATCGGATATCTGGTCCGCTATTTTGTCGGGATGGCCTTCGGTAACCGATTCAGAGGTGAAAAAAAAGTCTTTTTTTGCCATAAGATTGCTCCTTTCCTCTCAAACTCAAGTGCTTAGTTTACCCTGTTTTACCCAAAAAATAAAAGACAAAGGGTAATTTATCTGATACAATCATCGAAATAGGAGGTAACAATGAAGAGAATTCTCGTAGCGCATGACGGATCCAAAACATCGGAAAAGGCCCTCAGGACAGCCCTTGAGATCGGTCAGAAATTCAATTCGCAGATCACCGTAATCTCCATCATTCCTGAACTGTACCTTACAGAGCTTACAGAGATGGACAGGATGCGGATACTCGATACGCTCACCGCGGAAACGGAAAAAATGATGGACAAGCTTAAAACCAGGGCGAAAAAGGTCCGCCCGATAAAAACCATCATCCGGCAGGGCGATCCTGCCGAAGAAGTCATCGATGCGGCGAAGAGGACGAAAGCAGACGTTATCATCACCGGGTCACACGGCCGGCATGGCGCCCAACGTTTTCTACTCGGCAGTGTGTCCTCGAAAATCGTGGACCACGCCGAATGTTCCGTTCTCGTAGTAAAGTAAGACGCTCTCTCAGCGAATAAATTCTTTGAGAGCTTCCCTGAATGAGACCGGTCTGAATCCGAATTTTTTTTCTACCGCCATAGGATCGCAGATATTGTCCATTTCAAGCAGCCTCAACTGGTCCGAGGTAACCGGAGGCGAAGGAAGGACTGCTTCCATAAGTGAGGTCGAGAACTTCATAATCCCCATAGGTATCCTTGCAATTGTTTTTTCACGCCCGAGAGCCTTTGAGAGGGTCTCGATCATCTCAAGATAGGTAATATGTTCGGGACCGCCTATATCAAATTCGGAAGTATATGATGCAGGATCTTCCAGGACTTTTTTCATGCATGTAACCCAGTCTTTGACATATATAGGCTGAAACCTCGCTTTTCCATCTCCCGGTACCGGTACCACAGGCGACATCTTGATCACATCGACGAGCCTCTTTGTAAAACCATCCCATGGGCCTATGATCAGGGAGGGTCTGAAGATCGTGTATTCCAGGCCGCTGCCACGGACGAGTTCCTCTGCTTCGGCTTTCGTTTTCAGGTAGCCCGACCAGGAATCTTTGTCGGAACCGAGGGCGGACTGGTAGAAAAAATGCCTCACACCCGCGCGTTTCGCTTCATCGAGCAGATTGGACGTCCCCTCGACATGGACCGACCTGAATGTCGCGCCCTTCTTCTCCTGAATGATACCCACGAGATGCACTACGAAATCTTCAGCCGTCAGTATCCCTTTAAGAGTATCGGGTTCGGTGATATCTCCCCGGATAACTTCTATGCCTCTATCTGCAAGGCTTTTCTCCGCCTTCCCGGAACGGACGAGACATTTCATGGAATAGCCCGACGCTATAAGACCGTCCAGGAGATGACCGCCCACAAAACCTGTCCCCCCAGCAATGAAGATCATGGAACTCACCCCTTTCTTCTTCTCGTTACATCATAGTCCATCTTGCATAAGAATGAAATAGACCTGAATTCTCCTTGGTAAGGATTGCCTCGGGGTTTAATTTGCCGGATTTCCCCTTCGAAAATTTCAGGGCTGCGACCGAGTGGGCGCGTTAAGGATTTTGGGCTGTAGGAGCGGAGCGAGTTCCCAAAATTCAGCGCACCCGACCGAGCAGACCGGCCCGAAGGGTGATATTTTCGTCGGGCGCCCTTCTTTTGCATACTTTTATTGGAGCGAGCAAGAAAAGTACGCGGGGTCCGGGGCAGAGCCACGCTCTATGATGTCCTGACTCTCCCGTGTCCGCAATGTTTGTGTCAATGATCAACTGTAATAAGAGGGGATGAGAGATACATGGGCCAACTAAATTCTTAGGTTCCATGTAAGATGTTGAATTTATGGAGAGACCGATAATATCGGCTTGAATCAGAATTTAAACAATCATGAGTTATACAGTTAAAGAAGTAATTATCCAGCAACCAGTCTTGAAAATTCTTCGAACGAAGCCCGTTCGATCTCTTTATGCAGATTGTTCCCGTGCGCGTCCATCGTAACAATTGCGGGAAAATCCTTTACCTCAAAAAACCACATCGCCTCTGCCGGTCCGAATTCGTCGAGTTTCCATACGCCCCGGACGTTCACTATCCTGTCCGCGAGGTAAACCGCTGCTCCCCCTATTGCCTGCAGGTATATGCAGGAATATTCCTTCAGTGCCCGCATTGTTTTTTCTCCCATTCCTCCTTTTCCCATGATCCCCCGCAGACCGTACCGCTGGATGACAAAGGCCTCGTACATCTCGACCCTCATGCTCGTTGTGGGACCGGCCGAGAGCACCCGGAAAACGCCGTCATCCTTTTTTATCACAGGGCCGCAGTGATACAGAACGGTCCCGCTCAGATCAAAGGGCACCTCTTGTGCCGGAGGATGATTTTCCGAGAGGAACTTGTGCAACCTGTCTCTTCCGGTTGCGAGCACCCCGCTGAGGGAGACTATATCGCCCGCTTTCAGCGAGAGCACATCTTCTCCGGAAAGCGGGAGGGTCAGGTTCTTAATCGTTACCAAATAAGTCTCCCCCTCCGGTGTGCCCAACAGCCTACAGATATATCCACAAAATAGGAAGCGGGATGACGGTGGTTAACCCCGATCTTCACCCCCAGGGCGGTCGTCTTACCGCCCAAACCCTGTGGTCCGATACCAAGCCCGTTAATCTCTTTTACAAGCCTGTTTTCCACCCCCTGAAGCTCCTCTATTTTATTGGAATCAGGCAGCTTCCGCATGAGTTGCTCTTTCGCAAGCTTCGTCACCTGGTCCTTGGACGCTCCGATGCCCACCCCGACGACATAAGGGGGGCAGCCCTTGCCCTGCGCCTTCCAAACGGCATCGAGAACGCATTTCCTCACTCCGTTCAGGTCTCTTTGGGCGGCCAGATCTTCGTCAGGAAGTTTATATATCTGTCCGACATTCTCACACCCGCCGCCTTTAAGCATGAGATCTATGGTCAGGGTGTTCCCCGGCGTCTCTTCAAGGTAAATAATCGGGAATCCCAGCCCCGTGTTATCACCCGAATTCACTTCGGTAAGGACATCAACGGCGTTCGACCGCAAAGGGATTTTTTCGGTAGATATTCGTGTAGCTTCCAAAATGGTTTCCTTCAAATCGTGCTGGCTCAAACCGAGGGGCACTTTGACATAGAAAACGGGCACCCCGGTATCCTGACAGAGCGGTCTGGCCGTCTCCCTGGCCAGGCGGACATTATCGAGGATGACCGAAAGAGATTTCTCCGCTGGAGAGCCTCCGTTTTCGAGGGAAAGCGAGTATCGAAGGGCCTCCTCCACATCTGGCGGGAGAGAAGTTGCGACTTTTCTGTAAAGTTCGACAATGCCGTCACGGAGTTTCAGCAAGTTTCTTTCTCATCTCCTCCGGATAATCGATATGCTTAAGTTCCTTTTCCCTCATCGCGATCCTTTTTGTTATATCTTAAGGGATTCCCCACCGGGATTCAAAGCAATATTTCTTTTGCCCGGCGGTACATCGCAAATACATACCTTTATTTTAATGTAACATTAAATCATCGCAAGTCAAATCGGATGCCAAGTCGGCAGGTCCGAAACTCAAACTGCCGCAAGATCTTTTACCCCTTACGGTGAACCTGTTCGGAAAAAATTCAGTAAAGTTTATTAATTAATATTTACAAAAACCTTATTTTATGCTATTTTGGCTGTATGAATATTTTCCTATATGAAAATCCCACGAGAAAGAATATCATTCTTCTCCTGAAAAAAAGCGGAGGGATGTCCATTGATGAACTGAGCAAGGTCATAGATATTACTCCCATGGGCATCAGACAACATCTCCTCGCACTCGAGAAAAAAGGGGTTATCACCTACGTCACTAAGAGGCGGGGGATCGGCAGACCGGGTTTCACTTATATGCTCACTGAAGCGGCAAATGTCTTCTTCCCTCAGTCCTACGACGAATTTTCTCTCGGCCTTCTGAGGGACATAAAAAAGTACGACGGTCCGGAAAAGATAGACAAGATTTTCAGTTGGAGAAGAGAGAGACTCATGAGAAAAAATAAAGAATCTCTGAGCGGAAAAGAGAATCTGGAGGACATCCTGTCCACGTTACGGATGAGTCTCGAATCTGAGGGTCATTTGGTAGATCTGAGCCGTAATAACGGACACTACCGTTTGACGCAGTATCACTGTCCGATCGGGAGGATTTCCTCCGAGTTTCAGGAAGCGTGCAAGCAGGAACTTCAATTATACAGGGACCTTATCGGAAAGAATGTCGTGCGTGAACAGGCACTGTCAGAGGGCGCTCCTTCCTGTCTCTACCTGATACCCCGAAACTAGGTCTCTTTATATCTGAATGTCCGCAGCGCTTCTACCAACCTCGCTATATGTTTTTCTTCGTGTGCGGCGCTTATGGTGATTCTTACCCTTGGTTCTCTGACTGTCGGGGGGCGGATCACCGGGGCAAAGACTCCTTTTCTCCGTAGGAACCCGGCGAGTTTGGTGGTATCCCTCAGTTCGCCCGACCTCAAGGGAATAATGGGTGTCTGACTTCTGCCTAAGTCATATCCCAGCGCCGTAAGGGCCTCCGCCGTCCTCTCCCTGTTGCACCATAGCTTTCTGATCAGCGCCGGCCGCCTGCGAAGCAGCCGGATCGCGGCGAGAGACGCCGACATTACAGGAGAGGGAAGAGCCGTAGAAAAAATAAAACTTCTCGCCTTGTTCGAAATCCACCTGACCGTCTCTCCGGATACGGCGGCGAAGGCGCCGAAAGAACCCAGGGCTTTGGAGAAAGTGCCCATCTGGATAATCCATGGAGCAGGTTCGATTCCGAAATGTGAGAGCGCTCCCCGCCCTTGTCCGAGCACCCCGGTGCCATGGGCATCATCGATATAGAGGACCGCATCATACATCAAACATACCGCAACGATTTCCTTCAGGGGGGCGATATCGCCGTCCATGCTGAAAACAGAATCGGTCACGACGATCCTCTTCCCCCTGCGGTCCGCTTTCTTCAGTAATTTTTCCAGGTGATCTATGTCCAGGTGCCGATAGATAAGTGTCTTCGCCTTGCTCAATCTGCACCCGTCGATTATGCTCGCGTGATTCAGTTCATCACTTATGATTACGTCGCATTCCGAAGATATTGCAGGCAGTATGCCTATATTCGCGGCATACCCCGAATTGAACACGATCGCCGAATCCGTGCCCTTGAAGAGGGCAATTTCCCGTTCGAGTTTTTTGTGAAGGAGGCTACCCCCGGCAAGGAGTCGCGAGGCTCCTGAGCCGAAGCCCCATTGTTTCACCGAATCGATAACCGCCTTGACCATTTCCGGCCGGGCGGCCAGGCCCAGATAATCATTCGAGGAAAAATTTATATAACTTCTTCCCCCCATCCTTATGACCGGGCCCTGACCAGAAGTCCGGTCTGTCACACGACGGAGAAGGTCCTCGCTCTCGAGTTCTCTCAGCTCTTCTTCATACATATCGTTAATGATATCATACCGTCACAGAATCTCCCCCCCGTACAGTCATCAGGATGCAAAAAAAGGGATTGCAGATGCAATCCCTTTTTTTGGTCACGAAAAGCGCTTAATACTTATTTTTTTGTTTTCTTGGTGGTTTTCGTCGCTGTCTTTTTCGTGGTTCCGCATGATCCGCCTTTTGATTTGCAGGCCATGGTCTCCTCCTTTTTTCTTTCAAAATAACACTCCTGCCCGTCTCTGTCAAGACCATCACTTTTTTGCCCCTGTCATAAAATCGAAGGTCTTCCGGGGCTACCGCATCATTGTATAAATGCCGTCAACTTGAGGAGGCCGATATGACGGGAAGGCTTTGTTACGACACCATTAATCCGCATGGCCGGTGACCGGCGCCATATTTCCCGGATCACATTGCTTGCGCAATCGGGGAATAAAAACAAACGCCGGTTTCAGTCGTGTTATAAAGGCTTTTCGGCATGTCGGCCACTTCTCCGATGTTGCCATAAGTTTGACGTTCGTGTGAGATTTGCCGGGGCTCTCACTTCTTAAGCTTCTTCTTCAGTCTCTTCTCCACGGACTTCACTTTTCCCTCGATCCTGTTTGGTTTGTCCTTCCGGTCGTCTATGCTGATGGTGGTAATCACTCTCTCCTCATTCCTGAGCACAGTAGAATGACATCTTTTCACCAGCCTGAACAGGTCCTCCCACTTCCCCTCAACGACCGTGCCCATAGGGTTGACCTTGTAAGGAAGCCCGCTCGAATCGACAATTTTCATGACTTCCGCCAGCCGGTCCCCGATACTGCTACCCGAACCTACCGGGACGATGCTGAACTCAATAAGCATTTTTTCCTCCTTTCAATGACGGGATATCACGGGACATGATAGAAGCATATCAAATAAAACAGCAAAGAAAAAGGGACAAAACATGATTTGTCCCTTTTTCTTTAATGGGGAATGTATTGCGCAGAGGCTATTTTTTTACCGCATCTTTCAATGTCTTACCGGCCGTAAATTTAGGCGTCTTGGCGGCAGGGATATTGATCACCTGTCCCGTTCTCGGATTCCGCCCCTTCCTGGCCTTTCTCTTTGTGACTGCAAAAGTCCCAAATCCGACCAGCGTAACTTTTTGTCCCTTTTTCAGTGCAGCCTTAATGGAATCAAGCGATGCATCCAGTGCTCTTGATGCATCGGCCTTGCTGAGTCCGGCGCCCGAAGCTATTTTGTCGATGAGTTCGGTCTTTGTCATTGGTTTCCCCCCTTTCTTGGATTGCATTATTTAGAATAAGACTGTCATAACAGTATCAAGAACGGTTTTTTTTGTCAAGCCCAAAAATTCCCGAAAAAGCCGGAAAATAAAGGCTCCGGATGTCTTAAAATTTCATTTGCAAGGATACCTGAAAATAAGATTTTAAAGCGGAGTTGTTTAAAGGCGTCGAAGGGTATTTTTCTTAAAAAAGAGATACGTTATAATGGTAAGGGTTAAACAAACAGAGATGTGATGCGCGAAATAGAAATCAAAATACTCGATGTCTCCAGAAAAGAAACCGAGGGCAAGCTCACCGGTCTCGGAGCGAAAAAAATATTTGATGATGATATCCATGCCGTCTATTACGACTTCTCAGACAAATCTCTGAGAAATGGAAAAACGGCTTTCAGGCTCAGGAGGGAAGGCAATCGGTCTGTATTGACACTCAAAACCCATGTCGAGAACAGTGAAGCCAAAGTACGGGACGAAATCGAGACAGTGGTCGGTGATTTCTCTGTAATGAGATCGATTCTCGAGGCGGTCGGGTTCCAAGTGTGGCTCGAGATGAAAAAACACCGGGTGACATACGAACTTTCAGGGGTCCATTTCGAATTCGACAAGTATCACGACAGGTACGAATATATACCCGAATTTCTGGAGATAGAAGGCACTGACATCGAAACCGTCTATGATTACGCCGAGATCCTAGGCTTCAGAAAAGAAGACTGCAAGCCATGGGACGCCCTCCAGGTCGCGGAATATTACTCGGAACGCGGTATTGAGAAGTGATCCAAAAAAAACCTTCCCGTCATATAGGCCCCCCTAAAGGTAAAAGCAGTTGTGCAAAAAGCCAGACGTCTTTATTTATGCCTTCATTAATATATACAATAACTGATGCAGACCCTTAATAAAATAATCGAGATAACAAGACCTTACTGGCCCAGGGTCTTTCTGGGTATCGTCCTAGGGCTTTTGGTCTCTGCGGTAACGGGTGCTATAGCGTGGCTGGTCAAACCCGCCCTCGATATAGTTTTCGTAGATAAGAAGTATGAATATCTCAAATTGATTCCCGTTGGTGTCTTTGCTCTCTTCATGTTGAAGGGCCTTATGCAGTTCGGCCAGGAATACCTGATGAGATCGGCGGGGATGAAACTTGTGAGAGATACCCAGGACAAGCTGCACCACCACATCCTTTACATTCCTGTCGGATATTTCCATCGGGAGGCATCAGGGGTTGTCATGTCCAGGGTCATAAACGACGTGAGGCTGCTGAACGCTCTCTTTTCGGATGTACTTAAATCCGTGATCATTGCGATTCCAACCATCGTGGTTCTCCTTGGGATCGCCCTTTACCGGAAATGGGACCTGACCTTGTTGAGCATAATGCTGGTCCCCCTCATAGCCTTAAGCACGAAAAAGTACGGCAAGAAGGTAAAAAAGAGGAGCCTCGAAATCCAGAGAAAAATCTCCTTCCTCACCCAACGGCTCAGTGAAACGATCACCGGCGCGAAGATGATCAAGGTTTTTACCCGGGAAGATTACAGGGACCGTAAATTCATCGAAGAAAACAGGAGGGTCTACAGGGAAAACGTCCGGGTAATAAAATTGAAGGAATCCGCTAAACTTTTAATCGACGTCGTTACCGGGACCGCAATAGGGCTGGTTTTATGGTACGGGGGCAACCAGGTCAGGAACGGCGCGATCACGTCCGGAGATTTCGCCTCGATCATCACGGCCATTTACATGATCTTTTCGCCGGTCAAGAAATTAGGGGAATCTTATACTTTCCTCCAGGAGATCCGGTCGGCCATAGAGAGGATAGAGACGGTGTTACAGACCCCGACCGAAAAAGGCGGCTCCCGGGAAATCGGGGACATATTGAAGGGAATACGCTTTGAAGATGTTTCATTCACCTATGCTTCAAACGATATTCCTGTCCTGAAAAATATAAATCTTGCAATCGGCGCGGGCGAAGTCCTTGCCGTCGTGGGACCCAGCGGGGCCGGGAAAACCACTTTCGCGGACCTCATCCCCCGTTTTTACGATCCCACCAGCGGCAGGATCACGATAGACGAAATCGATATAAGAGAAGCCGGCCTTAAGTCTCTGAGGGATTTAATAGGGATCGTGAGTCAGGACATTATCCTCTTCGACGATACAGTCGCGGAGAACATCTCCTTCGGCAGGCCCGGAGCACATCCTGAAGACATAAGGAAAGCGGCCGAAATGGCTTACGCAGCGGAATTCATCGAGAAGCTCCCTGAGGGATACGATACTTTCATCGGGGAGCGCGGGATGAAACTCTCGGGCGGGCAAAGAC
>JBECKU010000271.1:0-3627 GCA_040235385.1 Candidatus Sulfobium sp.
GTGTGGGCTCCGGGGAAGTAAGTGAGCTTGGGTTCTCTGAATTTGGCCGAAAATTGGTTTTCTTACTTAAATGCGCATTCGATGACCGGCTAAAGAAGGCGTAAATTAAAGGCCAGTGACTGAGAAGAAATGAACAAATCCGTAATTTATCCATAACCTAATAGAGTGTTTTGCATGCGGGATGTATCCGGCACCCAGCGAACTTCTGGCCGCTTGAGTATCGCCGTGTCGCATGCTATGATGTGCTCCAGGATGGAGTTCGCTGAAAAAAAGGGGAAAGCAATATGAAGAAGAGACTAAAGATCGTCGTCATCTTTTTAGTAGTGCTCGCGCTCTCCAGTTTGAGCGCGCGCCTGATGGCAGACACTTCGGATTGTTGCACATGCGACGATGTGAAACCTGGGTCGCCGCTGGAGGTCCGCATCGAATATCGGGATGGGACGGCGCGGTCCGTATGCGGGCTTCGCTGCGCGGGGGCGATGCTGGCGGCATACCGCGAAAAGGATGTAAAGACAATCTGGATAATAGAGCACACGGGTGAAGAGCTTCTTGATGCAAAGAAGGCATTCTGGGTGCTCGGTCCCGGTGTGGAGAGCAGGGAGGCTTTTCCCGAGAGGTCGGATGCAGAGTCATTCACGGCCGCCCATGGCGGCAGAGTCGCTAATTTCAAAGATACCATGGCCGCACTTTTCTCGGGGATGTACGACGAGATCCAGAAAGTGGAGCTGGTTGCCGGGCGGGAGATAGGAGATGACATCACCTCCCATCCTAAATGTGTTTACTGCGGCATGGATCGCAGGCAGTACGCGCACAGCAGGGTGCTGCTGAAATACCGCGACGGCTCGGAAGTGGGTCTCTGCAGCGTTCATTGCGCAGGGCTTGACCTTGCGCTTCACCCGGAGAAGATCCTTGCGTGGATTATGGTGGGCACCTATGACCGCAACAACCTTATCGACGCCGAAAAGGCGGTCTGGGTGCTGGGCGGGTCGGAGCATGGAGTGATGTCGCTCAGGGGTAAATGGGCCTTTGAAAAAAGAGAAGATGCCGAGACGTTCATTCGCGATCGCGGCGGCTCGATCGCAAGCTTCCGCAATATTATGACCGCAGCCTTCGAGGATATGTGGGAAATCATAAGGTAGCCGGCATTATTAAAATATCCTCTTGACAGAGGGCAGTCAATGTCATAAAGTGAAATTAACCTAATAACTTTAACTTTAGGTATATTAAAGGAGGTGAAATCATGAGGAAGACCGTTTTATTCGCTGTAATCGTCCTGTTCTGCGCCTCAGTCGCCTTTGCCGCTACTTTCGGCAAAATGGACCTGAAGGTGGGCGATGAGGTTTATGCCTGCAATTGCGGCGAGAATTGCCCATGCAGGACTATGGCGAAGATGCCCGGCAAATGCACCTGCGGCGAGGAAATGGTGAAGGCGAAGGTAATGAAGGTTGAAGATGGCACGGTGATGTTGAAGGCCGACTCATGGGAGAAGGAACGTTCCTTCAAAACCACGGGTAAATATGCCTGCGCCTGCGGGTCTGACTGCATGTGCGAAGCCATCAGCCAGAACCCCGGCAAATGCCCCTGCGGTGATGAAATGAAGAAGGTTGAGTAGCGCAGGGTCGGACAATAGAAAGGGCGGGAAATCCCCCGCCTTTTTTATTGGTTGTGGTGCGAGAAAAAGGAGACGAACCCTTCCGTTCCCCATCACATCCTAAGCCCGGCATCTTTGCTCGGAAACTTGTGAGGGAGATATTCCTAATCAGCTGGGAGAGGCTCTGTTTCAATTACATCTGCAAACGGGGATGTTGCGGATAGAAGATGTACTTTCTTCCAAAGTTCGAAGATCTTCCGGATTTAAAGCGGTGAGTCGAATGCCTTGATGCTTTTTCAACTATATTCAGGACCTTCTGCCTCTCGTAAAGGCTCATACCGATTACGTCGGCGCAGTCGGTGAACCCATCCCCCCTGAAAAAATCCATGCTCTCTTGTTCTCTCTCGGCGATGCAGACATCCTCGATAGCCTGCAGTATGATAGCCTCGGCAAGACGCCTGGCCCACTCAAGCTCCCAGTTTCTTTTTCTAGACGGCCTGGTCATGATATTCCCTGATCATCCTTTTTATCGAGCGTATAATCCAGTCAAGTTCTCCCAGATCCTCCGAAGAAAAATCGAGGCCTGCATATATACATTTTTCTTTTATCTGATAGTTGCCGGGTAATATGATGAGCGGTCCATGATCTTTTTTAAACAGAGGGGTAAGAGTTTGGGGATTCACATTAAGTATCTTCTGGTCTGATATAGTTGTCTCGGGATACCTTTGCCTAATGATGTCTATTGCTTCAAGAAGATCCCGTGTCTTCCCGATGGATTCAATATCAGCGAAAACAGAAATAAGAGGGATAATTTTGTCATTCCTGAGCGACGATTCGTTGAAAATAAAAAAAACCTTCAATTAATCCTCCCAATACTCTCAAAAAGTTTCGTTTGCGCTTATATTGTCTCAATAGACTAATCCATTCCGGCCTCGATGTCTGTCCGTCAAATTCCTTTTTTTCTGTAAGATAATTCCTACATGGAATTTCGGAGAGGCCGGTCTTCCGAATGACTTTTCCATCTTTTGGAGCGGATACCTTTCTAACAGCATGAATGATTTCACATTGACATTCTCTCCATCTCTGGTAATGTGTAGGTAATGAAAAAATCGGACCGGCAAGGAGGTGAGGGGGATGCGGTATTCGTTTACATGTCCCGCGTCGGGATGTAATTTCACTATAGAAGTAGAAGCCAGGGACGATGAGGAAGCGGTCAAAAAGATCGTCTCCGAAGGCATGAAACATAGTATGAGCGATCATCCGGATATGCCTTCCATGCCAGAGTCCGAGATGATTAACATGGTCCGAGCCGGAATGAAAAAAAAGTAAAAGCAAATCCGGTCGTGCCGCTGTTGCATTGCCCCTTTTAGATATGATACATTTCTGGGACATCGTATCAGGGGAGGATGTATGGACAGCGACAAATTAATGCACGATCTTATAGTAGAGCGCATCAGGATAAAAGTCTCCGGGGACTATAAAGAAATACGGGTGAACCCTGAAGGCGACCCCGACCTTGTCCTGTCGAACCACGGTCTCACACTCGCGGCTGTGGAAGTGGAGACCGAAAGGAGCATTACCCCGGAGAGGGCCGAAAAATGGAAGGAGATGGCGGGGTCCGGTTGCAAATTAATCCTGATGGTCCCGAAAAGCGGCAAAGTGAAGGCCATGGAATTACTATGGAAGCACGGCATCGCCGACAGGGTGGGACTGGGCAGCTATGACATCCAGATCCACCTGCCGTAAAACAGTTCAATCTTATTGCCCTACGCCAGGAGCACTGATACAATCCCCACAAGGAAGATTCCGTCGAAGACGCCCGCACCCCCTATACTCAAGTATCGCGACTGAAGATCTCTGAGCCGGGGAAGCCTGATGAGATCGGCCCCTATGATCGTTCCCATCACACCTGATATATAAGCCACCTGGGTGGCATGTTCTCCCGCAATGGTGATCGCTGTTATCGCGGCGACGACGGGCGGGATAAAAGGAGGCATGACTATCCCGACTCCTTTTACGGGCCTGCTGAAAATATA
>JBECKU010000282.1:0-3160 GCA_040235385.1 Candidatus Sulfobium sp.
TGTTCGTCAAGCTTCCTTTTTTTTATCCTCCTGCAGCAATCCCTGATATTCCTGTCCACCTCCACCTCCTCGGGATCGAATCCGGGATTCACACAGAGTTGAGAGATTATCGCTCTTTCTCTCTCCCCCGCATCGTCAAGCAGTGATGAACTATCACGGTGACCGTCACAAGCAGCGAGTTTCCCGAACAACGAGCGTACCGTCTCGTCCCTTATATCGCCCATATCCAGAAGCGAAAGCACCTGGCCGGTCTTTTCAGGAAAGGAGAGTACCAAACTCAGCAGAAGATACTCCTCGTTATATTTTTCTGACTTTCGTCCCGGATCAGCGGCCGCTTTTCCGGCTTTGGATTTCCTTTTCATCTTTCTGAATTCTTCACGGATCACTGATTCGTTTATCTTCGCCTTCTCGGACACTTCCGCCAGCATCTCATCAGCGAGGAGGAGGTCATCCATCCCCGCGATCAGAGTCAGAGCTTCTCTCACGGTCTCTGTTTTTTCCTCTCCCGCAATGCCGAAAAGAAAATCGACTGCCGTCTTTGCACGATCGATCAACTGGTTAAACGCATCAGCCCCGTACTTCCTGAGGAAGCTGTCCGGATCTTCACTATCGGGCAGTAATAAAATCCTGGTGAACAATTTACCCTGACAGACAAGGGGCAGAGACCTCCTCGCAGCCTCCTTTCCCGCAGAATCTCCATCAAATATAAGGACAACCCTATTGGTAAGACTTCGGAGCTTCTGAAGATGGCTGGACGTGAGCGCCGTGCCGAGTGGTGCGACCGCATTGCCAAATCCATACTGATGGCATACGATAACATCCAGGTATCCCTCTGCGATAAGCACAAATTTTCGATGTCGTATTTCATCCTTTGCCAGGTGAAGGCCAAAGAGGGTCTCGGATTTCTTGAAAACAGGGGTCTCAGGAGAGTTGATATATTTTGGAGACGAATCATCCAGAGCTCTTCCCCCAAAAGCAACAAGGCTGCCGCCCGAACTGTTAATCGGGAATATGATTCTGTGTCTGAACATATCATAAAGTCCCTTGGTCCCGACTGCCGCAAGTCCCGCCTCCTTGATGACCGAATCAGCGAATCCCTGACTCCTTAAATGCGCGATAAGATTTGACCATCCCGCGGGCGCGTATCCTATTCCGAATCGATCGACGAATTCCTCTTCAATTCCCCGCTTCCTAAGGTATGCCGAAGCAAGTTCGGCTCCCCGCAGATTTGTCCGGAAATAATCAGCCGCAATGGCCATCGCTCTCCTGATTTTTTCATTTTTCTCTATAAATTTTCTGTCGATATCTGTTTTTGGGAGAGGAATGCCCGATTTCTTTGCTAATATTTCCAGTGTTTCACCGAAGGAAAGATTCTCATATTTAGAGATAAAAGTGATAATGTCTCCTCCGGACCCGCATCCGAAACAATGGAAAATCTGTTTTGACTGGCTGACGGTGAATGAAGGGGTTTTTTCGGAATGGAAAGGGCACAGACCTTTCCAGTTCTGCCCGGACTTCTTCAACTGGACGTATCCCGATATTAAGTCAACTATATCCAATTTTGACTTTATATCTTCAACAATGCGGCTGTTATTCATATTTCCCCACAGACTTTATCCTGAAAAAGCATCTGCCCACAGAGAATATTGAGTGCCGCGGGCAATAAGTGTTCTTAGGTCAAAATAAAGTTTATAAAATGGCTGACGGCCGATCCACGTCTCGTTTTTTATGCAACCTTAGACCATTCTCAAGGCTACTTTCAGCGATCAGCGGTCGTTCGATTTTTATTGTAGCATGAAAATAATAGAATGTGTCCTTAACGGCGGGGTGTCTTAAATATCCCTGCTGACTCTGTTGAACCCCGAGCATTCCATTACTTTCACCGGGGCTCCCTTCGTAACTTCGTCAAGAAGAAGATTGATCCCGAGATTATCGCTCGAGATATGTCCGGCAATGACAATATTTAGATGTTTTTTCTCGGCTTCCTTCCTGTGCTCTTCGCTGACATGCATGGCAACTATGGTATTGACACCCGCAGAGGTGAGGCTACCGAATATTTCCTTCGACCCCTCCGTCCCTCCGGTCATATCGACAAAAATCTTGCCCGCTTTCCTTTTCTCGGAACCGAGAAGAATCTTGGGTCCCGTACCATTTCGGGCGGCGTAATTATATTCGGGGATCCTGCGCAGCATCGTCACGACTTCCGAAAGAGTATCAGGCTTATCGTTATCGAAAAGCTTCTGCAAATAAGTCACTACCATATTGTCTGCAGGCGTGTGAATACACATAAAAGGGATCCCCAGCACCTTTGCCGCATCAACGGTCCTTGTATGATTGAGAGGCATAAGCTTCCTTTCTATCTCTTTCGCTCTGCCCTCAATAAGATTTTCGGCGATATTTATCGGCACACCCGCTCTGCCCAAAATGTCCGCCTGCATCTGCATAACATTATAGAGGTCGGCGAAGGCCCTGCCCTCGGGGTGATGGGACAGGACAAGGTCGACCCGGTCACCTCTTTTCTTCAGGCTCTCCGCCAGAAGCAATTCTCCGACATCCACATCAATTCCCACTAATGCGGTATTTACCTCAGTTTCACCTTCTCCGTTCAGTATGCGGGAATCGGAATAAGGATTTGCCAGGGACTCAAGATCGAAAAAATCTTTTTCCTCCTGCTTTAACCCGTCGTATTCCCGCCGCACTCGCACGAGGTCCCGCAATACGTCGTCCCTGCCGCGGGGGTCGTTGTCGATACCGGCTGAGATCGCCTTCTGATAGATTTCTCTCAGTTTCATAGCCCAGTCTCCTCCTGTCGCAGCAATAATCTCCGTACATTCAACCCATCAGTTTTAACCTCCGGCAAAACATAATCTTTCGGAGTGACCACTGTCCTGACTTTGATCGCCTTGGATATTTTAGTGAAAAAATTCGCTAGCGAGCCGATACCCGAACTCTTTTCACAGATTTCTTGCGGGCAGCTATAGCCTTCTTTTTGTTCTTGATGCTCGGTTTGTCATAGTGCTCCCGCTTTTTTATCTCAGAAAGGATCCCCTCTTTTTCGCACTGTTTCTTGAATTTTTTCAGTGCATTTTCGAAGGAATCATTCTCCCGTACCCTGATTGAGGGCATTCATATATCACTCCTCTCTCCTTTTCGGTTATGT
>JBECKU010000314.1:0-11316 GCA_040235385.1 Candidatus Sulfobium sp.
TGTACCTGCTTCGGTCTCTGAGCAGTTCGAGGACTTCCGAGCCCGCCCATACCTCTCTCAGAGAATCTTCTCTCACATTTCCGAGTGGAATATGCAGTCGTCTGCAGGGAATAATCGTGCCGTCCGGAAGAAAAGTAAACCCTGATATCCCTGCTGCGCATCCCCCCGAAGCGACCTGCCCAAGATCGTCTTCGCAGGCAGGCAGCGACATTTGAGAGGCAACGGGATCTCCGGTGACTATATCGAGACCGTTTGCATTAAGAGAAAAAATGGACTCGTATATTTCTTTTACCCTTTCCGGCTCCAGCATCCGGCCTATCAATCCTGCTCCCCTTCCGGAAGGGACAAGCCTGGAAAACCCCAGCCTCTGAACACCGAGAGAAAGGGCAAGCCCGACCATCTCGGGAAACTTCTCCACGTTCAGTTCCGACAGCGTGGCATTCAGCGTCACCCTCAGGCCGGCATCGAGGAGATGCGATATTCCCTTGCAGGCGGCCGAGTAACTTCCCTTCCCCCTGATCTTCTCGTGTATCTCCTCGGGGCCTTCCATGCTTACCTGCACGCCCTTTATCCCGAATGCGGCAAGCTTTTTTGCCCTCTCCACATCGATAAGGGTCCCGTTCGAGAGCAGATATATCTCAAACCCCCTCTTGCCTATTTCGGCGAGGACCTCGAAAATATCCTTTCGCAGAAACGGCTCGCCTCCTGTCACGTTGAAACTTGGCAGAAACTTGAGGTTATAGTTGTCCTCCCATGTCTTCAGCATCTCCGAGACTTCCTGAACGACCTCCCTGACTTCGTCAAGAGAAAGCTCATCCGTCTTCCCACCCGTCTGGTAGCAGTGCGCACACCGCAGGTTGCACCTCTCGGTCAGATGCCATTGTACAAAGAAATCCTGTGACTCGCTTATGGACATGATCTGATTATATCCTAACCCGGTTGCGCCTCAATAAAAAGAACGATAAAAAAGCAGACACGCACAGTCTGGAGACCCGACCGACGTATCTGCCTTTTCCTTCTCGTTGCCGACCGGCAACTTCAGCTCTTTCAACTCTTTCACTTGTGGCATATCTTGCCAGGATTCTCTTTCACCGCCTTGTTCAGATCGGTCCAGAAAGCGGCTTCCTTGACAAGAGCCTTCTTGCTCATCGTCTTTTTCATCCCGTATCACCTCCTTTCACAGGCATCGTATCGCCCTTTTTAGCATATCTTACCGCATCTGCGGACATTGTCAATCCCGTATCAGGCCCTCGAGAAATTCCTGGAGTTTCTTTGCCTTGGAAAGCGGTTCGAAACACGCCCCGGATATAAGACAGGGAGTAACCCTTCCTTTGTCGCCCGCGTAAACCAGGCACTTGTAGGGATGGAAGAATGCAAAAGCCGTTTGCGCCAATTCGCTCGTCGGCGAGGCCTCGACAGTCAGCAGAAGCATATGGAAATATGCATCGAGCGCACAGAAATAATATCCTGCGTGCACGCCCATGTCCTGGGCGTTCCCCGCAAAGACTTTCAGCGAGTTTTCGGCGAATTCGTAATAGCGTTCCTTGTCCACCATATGGTAGAGCCGCAGGAGTTGGAGTATACCGACGGAATTCGCAGAAGGATGAGGTATGTCCTCGACACCCTTGAGTCTGATACCGAGCACTTTTGTCTCCGTATCGAAAAACCCCCCTGATTCCCGGTCCCCGAATTTATCGAGACATATCTCCATCATCTCGTCGGCCGTCTCCAGATAGGAAACCTCCGCAGAGATCTCATAGGCGCAGATAAGAGATTCTATCAGGTAGACGTAGTCCTCGAGCACGGCCTTCACTTCTTCACAATGATATAGCTCTCCGTTTTTGAAATGCAGTTGCAGGATCCTGTCGAGGCTCCTCAGGGCGAACTCCCTGACCCATTTGTCACCCGTAACCCTGTAGGCGGTCAGAAAAGCTGTAATAAAAATACCGTTCAGAGATGTATAGAACGTCCTGTCGATAAAGGGGGTCTCTCTCTTCTCCCTCTCCGCGAGGAGTTTTTGTCTTCCGCTCATTATCACGGCCATTACCTCATCCGCAGTCATGCCGGTCTCTTCCGCGATTTCTTCCGGATCCATCGCTACCGCGAGCACACGTTTCGACTCCTCGTGAGGCATGCGCCCCCTGTCGTGGGAATAATGGAGTGACAGGACCTTGAATTCGCGGTCGTCGAGAACCCGCCGGAATTCCTCGTCGGTCCATGTGAAATAACCGCCTTCGTCATCCGGTGTGACATCGGCGTCCTGGCTGGCATAAAACCCACCGCCAGGGTCTGACAGGACGTCCTTAACAAACGTGATGATCCCCTCGGCCACAGCTCTGAAATATTCATCTTTAAAGAACGCATAGGCGTGGATGTAATTTTTCAAAAGCCAGGCATTGTCGTCGGCCATCTTCTCGAAGTGGGGGATGATCCAGGCCTCATCTGTAGAATAACGGTGGAACCCTCCCTTCAACTGATCGTGGAACCCACCTTTTGCCATCGATTCAAGGGTCTTTTTTACCTCGATCCCGAGCGTTTCCTTCCGGGAAAAGAAGAACCTGTTCATCAGGAATTCCATCGCACCCGGCATGGGGAACTTGGGCATGGTCCCGAAACCTCCGTGCCGGAGATCAAACTCGGAGACGAAATAGGTTTCCGCCTTTTCAAGAAGAGATTCGTCCACGTCTTTCATGGACGAAGGCGCAGGCTTCAGATATTCCGTAAGTCTTTCTCCGTATTCAAGGACCTCGTTCCTTTTCGAAGCGTAGAAGTCCGCTACGGTCAGGAGCACTTTTTTGAAACCGGGCCTGCCGTGACTGTCCTCGGGGGGAAAATATGTCCCGCCGTAGAAAGGTTTCTTGTCCGGGGTCAAAAACACGCTGAGGGGCCAGCCGCCGTTGCCGCCCATAGCTATTACAGCCTGCTGGTAGCGCCGGTCTATGTCGGGTCTCTCATCCCTGTCGAGCTTGACATTGATAAAATGCTCGTTCAGCGTTCGGGCGATCTCCTCATTATCGAAGCACTCCTTCGCCATCACATGACACCAGTGGCACCAGATCGCACCAGTGCTTAGGAAAACGGCCTTGTCTTCCTGTCTCGCCTTATCGAAGGGCTCCTCGGACCACGAGTACCAGTCGATGGCCTGGTCGGCTGCGTGTCTGAGATAGGCCGATTTCTCGGCCTTAAGTCTGTTCATCCCGCGCCATCATTTCCCCCTTATTTTCCTTTCAGCTTCTTCATGGTTTCTCTCATGAAGGCGGGCAGATCGGAAGGCTGTCTCGATGTCACAAGATTGCCGTCGACAATAACCTCTTTATCTTCATAATTTGCGCCGGCCTCCTTCATCTCCGGGGCTACCGATTTATAAGAGGTGGCATGCCTCCCCTTCATGAGCCCCGCTGTAATCAGGGTCTGAGGTCCGTGGCATATCGCCGATACGGGTTTGTTCTTATCAAAGAAATATTTCGCGATCTCCAGAGCTTTCTTCTGCTGTCGTATCTTCGCCGGCGCCTTCCCGCCGGGCAGAATTAGGATGTCGTAGTCTTCCGGTTTTACTTCCCCGATCGACTTGTTCGCCTCGATCTCATAGCCGTGCTTCCCTTTTATCTTTCCTTTTTCGGGCGCTGCAAGGTCGATGTCGATGCCCTCCTCCTGCAGCCGGTAATAGGGGACAAAAAGCTCCGTATCCTCAAAATCGTCCGCGCTGATCATCAATGCTTTCATTTTTTCCTCCTGCTATGATCTTCTTAGTTCCATGCTATCATGCAGGAGATCAATGTCAACCGTGCGTATCTTCGTAGCAACTTAGTTCAGCTGCGGGCGGCAAGATCTTGTGAAATGCTCTTGCAGTGATATAATTTTCTCATGCCCAACGAGCTGATATACGACTGCATCATCGTCGGGGCAGGTCCCGGTGGTTTGCAGGCCGCGATCTATCTCGGACGGTATAACCGTAAGGCCCTTATTATCGACCGCGGCGGCGGGAGGACCCAGCATGCGGTGCACATCGAAAATTTCCTTACCCAAAAGGCTATATCGGGCAAAGAGATTATCCGCCTCGGGATGGAACAGGCAAAGAGTTTCGGCGTCGCAATCGAAAAAGGCACGGTCATCGGAATCAAAAAAGACAACTATTTCCAAGTGTCCACGAAAG
This sequence comes from Candidatus Sulfobium sp., assembly GCA_040235385.1. GTDB lineage: Bacteria > Nitrospirota > Thermodesulfovibrionia > Thermodesulfovibrionales > UBA6898 > JBECKU01. The sequence continues at coordinate 4,154 of JBECKU010000314.1, forward strand.
ACAAAAATTATATCTCCAGATTCGTGATCGTGTCGTCGGGCGCGGCCGAAAACCTCCCCCCCATCGACGGAATTCATAAATTTTTCGGCACGAGTTTCTTCACCTGCATAGACTGCGACGGGCACCGGACCACCGGCAAAAAACTGGTGGTTATCGGAAATGCGATCAAGACGGTCCATCTCGCCATCGCAATGAGAGAAATGTATACAAAGGACATCATGCTCGTCCTGTATACAGACAAGGCCCCGCCTGAGTATAAAGAAGAACTCGCCGATGAGAACATCCCGCTCATAGTCGGCCGGCCGACGAAGATCGTAGGCGAAGAAAAGATCGAAGCCCTCGAAATGAAAGACGGGACAAAGATCGAATGCGAGGTCATCATGTCCAATTTCGGTTACAAGCTTAACGATGCGTTCCTCGACGGACTCGGGCTTAAAAAAGACAGTGAAGATTTCAAGTATGTGACGGACCGCATCTTCGAATCGTCATTGTCCGGTCTGTATATAGTCGGTCCTCTCACCGCCAACGATCAGGTCGTCATCGCCGCCGGAGAAGGGGCCATGGCCGCCATCGATATCAAAAAAAGACTGCTGGAACGATAAAAAAACAGGCAATAGGTAATAGGCAATGGGAAAAAGCGTTCAACGTTCAATGTTCTTATACAAAAGCCTCATGCCTTATATCCCATCCTCAACCTTGGTCTCAGCCTTAACCTCAACCTTTCCTCTTTTATCTGATACAATTTGCTTATGAGAGCGGCCGTGTCGTCATTATTCCTCCTGGCAAAGCTGAGAGAAGCGCCTGCATATGCATAATGTATCGGGTTCCTGTGGCGTCGGGTTTGTCTGTCATATAAAGGGGACGGAAAGTCACGATATCGTAAGATGGGGGATCGAAGCGGTGAGGAACCTTACCCACAGGGGGGCTGTAGGCGCCGACGGAAAGACCGGTGACGGGGCCGGGGTGCTCACCCGCATACCGGTAAAATTTCTCCTGAGAGAGCTGGATCGGAAGGGGACTGTGCTCTCCGATCCAGCCTCCCTTGCGGTCGGCTTCTTCTTCCTTCGTCATGATATAGAGCCAGGGATAGAAAGAGTCCTCGGCGGATACGGGTTCAGACCCCTTTTCTGGAGAGACGTTCCGGTAAACGACGGCGCTCTCGGAAAATCGGCCCTCGCCGCGAAGCCGCGCATCAGACAGATTCTCCTCGATGCCGGAGCCGTCGAGCCGGGAGTCAGGGAGAGATGTCTTTATCTCGCCAGGAAGGCGCTTGAAAAGACTTACGGACCGGGGCTGTACGTCCCTTCACTGTCTTCGAGGACAATCGTTTACAAAGGGCTGCTCGTGGCGACGCATCTCGAAGAATTTTATCCCGACCTTGCGGACCCCGATTTCGAGTCTCCCTTCTGCATATTTCACCAGAGGTTTTCGACTAATACCTTCCCTGACTGGATGATAGCCCAGCCTTTCAGGGTCCTGGCCCATAACGGGGAAATCAACACCCTCCAGGGCAACAGGAACTGGGCCTTATCTATCGGGCACGAGGTCAGGCACGACCTTTTTGGGGAGGAGAACGATCTCATCAGCCCTCTCATTTCGACCGACGAGAGCGATTCGGCTTCGCTCGACCGGATCGCAGAACTGCTTATAGCGTCCGGGCATTCTCCTGAGCATACCGTCAATATGTGCATTCCGCCCGTCTGGGAAGACTCCTACGCTGACGAAAAAATAAAGGCGTTCTTCGAATATCAATCCCTTCTGGTAAAGCCATGGGACGGTCCGGCCGCAGTCGTGCTGACCGACGGCGAGACGGTCTGTGCCCATATGGACCGGAACGGTCTGAGGCCCCTCAGGTACACCGTAACGGACGAAGACATCATTATTCTCGGCTCGGAGACCGGAATGATCGATCTCCGAACGAAACAGGTCAGAGAAAAGGGAAGACTGGGACCCGGAGACACACTCGCCGTAAATCTGAATGAAGGACGGATAAAGCATACCGAAGAGATCCTATCCGGCCTGTCGGAGCGAAATCCGTACACGAGATGGCTCGAAGAAAAACTCTTCAGGCTGGGGCCGGGCTCTCCAGGGTCGAAGGGAATTCTGCAGGATCTCGTTCGCAGACAGATAGCCTTCGGCTATACTTCCGAGGAGATCCGGTCCTCGATCATGGATATGGCCGAAAAGGCGAAAGAGTTCACCTATTCCATGGGTGACGACATCCCGCTACCTCCCCTGGCGGAAAAGCCCCAGATCCTTTTCAGATATTTCAGACAAAAGTTCTCCCAGGTGACGAATCCACCGATCGATCCGATCCGGGAGAGGATAGTCATGTCCCTGCGCATGGCGTTGGGCCCCAAGAGGAATTTCCTTGTCGAATCCCCCGATCATGCCCGGAGGTTGAAGATAGCCTCACCTGTTCTTTTCGAGAGTGAACTCAATGGCGTGGAGATGCGGTCGGGATTCCCAACCAGAAGGATATCCATCACCTATCCGGCAACCGGACCTGAACACATCCCGGACCCCGTCGAGTCAGAGGAGCGGCCGGCGGCCGGAAGCGTGCCGGCTGAAGAACAATCGCTGCTTTTTCAGGCGCTTCAGAAATTACGGGGGGAAGCAGTCGATGCCGTAAGGAACGGAGCCGCTATCCTGATCCTTTCCGACCGCAACATCTCGAAAGACCGGGCCGCGATTCCCTCTCTCCTCGCCGTATCCTGCGCATACACGACGTTGCTGAAGGAACGGCTGGCCAACAAGGCTAGCATTATCATCGAGTCGGGAGAGCCGAGAGACCCTCATCACATCGCTTGCCTTGTGGGTTACGGGGCGTCCGCCGTGCATCCATATCTCGCTTTTGATACCATAAAGGACCTCTGCGACAGACGCGAGCTGCCCATCACGTATGAGAAGGCTGCCTCCAATTACCAAAGTGCGGTCGAGGACGGTATCCTGAAGATTATATCCCGCCTGGGGATATCTACGCTCAACTCTTATTATGCAGCTCAGCTCTTCGATACAGTCTGTCTGGACCGGGATTTCGTGGAAGATTATTTTACAGGTACGCCCGTTACCATAGAGTCCGACGGCATATTCGAGATCGAAGAGTCCCTGATGAAAAGACACAGGGCGGGCTTCGGAGTTGAGGCCCCGGAACTTGATTTCGGCGGGGACCTTCGCCATAGAAAAGGCGGTGAGTGGCATCAATGGTCAACGTCATCGGTTGCGTCTTTCATCAGGTTTGTAAAAAAACCTTCCGGAGATGCCTACCGGGAATTTTCCAGGCGGGCGAACGAGAGGCCGGCCTTTCTTCATAACCTCCTAACGTATGGGAAGAACTCTCCGGTCCCGGTCGAAGAGGTTGAGCCCGTTGAAAGCATTCTAAGGAGGTTCTTTTCCGGGGCGATGTCCATCGGCGCCCTCTCTCCCGAGGCCCACGAGACGATAGCGGAGGCATGCAACAGGCTCCATATCAGGAGCAACAGCGGAGAGGGAGGGGAAGACCCCTCGCGATACCGGACGATCAAAAACAGCGCTATCAAACAGATCGCTTCGGGCAGGTTCGGCGTCACCCCGGCCTATCTCGCCTCCGCATCGGAACTCGAGATCAAAATCGCTCAAGGGGCGAAGCCCGGTGAAGGAGGCCACCTGCCACTCGACAAGGTCACTCCCTATATCGCTTCTCTCAGACACTGCAGTCCCCATATGCTCCTTATATCGCCGCCGCCCCATCACGACATCTATTCCATAGAAGACCTCGCCCAGCTCATCAACGACCTCAAGCAGGCGAACCCTCAAGCCAAGGTATGCGTAAAGCTCGTCGCCGAAACCGGGGTCGGCGCGGTCGCCGCCGGGGTGGCGAAGGCCTATGCGGACATCGTCCAGATAAGCGGCTGTGAGGGCGGAACGGGCGCAGCCTCGATAAGTTCTATAAGATATGCAGGCAACTACTGGGAGGCCGGTCTGGCCGAGGCCCAGAGAGTGCTGATAGAGAATGGCTTGAGGGAGAGGATCACAGTAAGGGTAGACGGCGGGCTGAGGACCGGCGAGGATATCATTATCGCCGCTCTGCTTGGGGCAGAGGAATTCGGGTTCGGTACTGCCTCGATGATCGCAACAGGATGTATTATGGCGCGTCAGTGCCATCTCAATACCTGCCCGACAGGGGTAGCGACGCAAGACGAAAGGCTCCGGAAAAAGTTCCGGGGCACTGTGGAGGGCGTTATGGCATACTTCAGTGCCGTCGCCCAAGAAGTGAGAGAGATTATGGCGGCATCGGGGTTCCGCACTTTGGCCGAGATCATCGGGAGGGCCGACCTTCTCAATTTGACGCCCGTTGCGGCGTTCCCGTCCTCAAAGAGGATCAATGCCGAAAATGTCCTCGACGGGTATCCTTTCGGCAGTGCACGCATGTGCGTAAAGCCAAAGAACGACAACCCGGCCCCTTCTATGAACGACATACTCGTCCGCGACCTCCTTCCTTCCATCGAAAAGGCCGAACCGGTCTCCCGGGAGTACGAGATACGGAACGTGGACAGAAGCGTGCCGCTGAGACTGAATTACCATATTGCGCGGAAATACGGTGACACGGGTCTCCCGGATGATACCATCCTGCTCGGATTCAGAGGGACCGCAGGCCAGAGCTTCGGCGCTTTCAATCATAAAGGACTTACACTCGTCCTAACAGGAGAGGCAAATGATTATGCTGGCAAGGGGATGTACGGAGGGAGGATAGTAATACGACCGGACCGGACAGGCGTACCGCACCGACAGGTTATAGTGGGTAATACAGTCCTTTACGGAGCTACGGGAGGGGAGATGTTCGTCTCCGGACAGGCCGGCGAGAGGTTCGCCGTCCGGAATAGCGGCGCTACGGCCGTTGTCGAGGGAAGCGGCCAGCATCTCTGTGAATATATGACCCGGGGCACCGTCGCCGTCCTCGGAAGGGTCGGGAACAACGCAGGCGCCGGAATGACAGGCGGCTCGATCTATATTCTCGATGAGACAGGGGACCTGGAGAGGAAAATCAACAGGTCTTATGTAACAATAAGGCAGATGGGAGACGATGAGGAAAAATCGAGTCTGAAGCTTCTGATAGAAAAACATCTGGATTATACTGGAAGCTCAAGGGCGAAGGAACTTCTTGGTGAGTTTGAAACTAAATGCCGGCAATTCAAGAAAATAATTCCCGTCTGAAACACAAGGCCGAGGCCGTTCGAATGAACAATCCCGATACCCGTGAGAAGAGAAGCGGAAACGGGGCCGGGGGATATCTCGGTGTCTTCGGCATCGTGGTCGCTTTAATCTACTGGGTCCTCGAATCCGCCATTGACGCGTATATTTTTCAGCAGGGGACGTTTGCAAGCCAGATCATCCCTGCGGATCAGGATGAAATCTATATGCGGTTTGTAATAGCGTCCTTGATCATCTCTTTCGCCTTTTACGCCCGTGCGGTCATAATCAGAAGGGCCTTCACAGAACAGGCCCTGCTCGAGGAAAGAAACCTGATCACCTCCATCCTCGACACGGTAGGGGCACTGGTAGTGGTCCTCGACACCGACGGCCGGATTGTAAATTTTAACCGGGCTTGCGAGGAAGTGACGGGATATTCCTTCGACGAGGTCAGGGGCGTACACTTATGGGACCGCTTTCTCACAGAGGAAGAAAAAGGACCTGTAAGAGAGGTCTTCAACAAATTGAAGGCGGGCAATTTCCCGAGCACATTCGAAAACCACATTCTTACAAAATACGGAGAAAAGCGGCTGATCTCGTGGTCAAATACCGCGCTTCTGGGTCATGACGGTCGGGTGAATTTCATAATCGGCACGGGCCTCGATATCACCGAGCGCAAGCAGATGGAAACGGAAAGAAAATTCATGCTCTCCATGTTCGCTCACGATATGAAAAACCCTATCATCACCTCTTCCGGCTTCCTCTCCCGTCTGCTCTCAGGAAAGGCTGGGCCCATAGATGAAAAACAGATCAACTACCTTCAGATCCTGAAGGAGCAATTCGATATGCTGGAAAAACTTATAACGAATTTTCTCGAATTTACCCGCTTCGAGGCCGGGAGAGAACCGGAGAAGTCGCCCGTCGATATCAAGATGGCGATGTACAGGAATATCGAGATCGCGAAGATGGAGGCCGAGAAGAAGGGCATCAAAATACTGCTGGATATCCCGGAGGACATCCCTGACACGATCGAAGCCGACGCCGTGCTGCTGGACCGGGTGATGAGCAACCTTCTGGGCAATGCCGTAAAATTCACCCCGCAGGACGGCACGGTTTCGGTCAGCCTCTCCGGCGGTAACGAACATATTCTTTTCAGGGTATCCGACACCGGCGTAGGTATACCCGTTAAGGACCTTCCCCATATATTCAATCCCTTCTACCGCGGGAAAAGGGACTCAAAGGGGTCGGGCCTCGGGCTCGCTATCGTCAAGAAAATCGTCGAATCCCACAACGGCAAGATATGGGTGGAGAGCGAAGAAGGAAAAGGAAGCACCTTCAACGTCATGCTGCCGAAATGAGTAAGACAGTAAGAATGGGAGATAACGGAGACACGGAGGCACTGAGAAGATATTAAAAATGCAAAATGAAAAATGAAGAATTCCGACTTTTGCTTTTGACTTCCCGCCTCGGCGGGTCGCCGAAGGAGACTGACTTAAATTAGTCTTTCTCAGTGCCTCCGTGTCTCCGTGGTAAAACCATATTTAGAAAACCGGATTGAAATAATACGAAGTCCCGATTTGGAGGCCAGAAGATGAACAGGAAAGAGCAAATGTCAGAGGTACTCAAGAGACTGAAAAAAGAATATCCCGATGCGCATACGGCGCTGCGTCACGAAAACCCCTTCGAGCTTCTTGTGGCGACCATCCTTTCCGCCCAGACGACCGACACCCACGTTAACAAGGTCACCGAATCGCTGTTCAAGAAATACAAAACTGTTAAAGATTACGCCAATGCTTCACTCGACGATCTCAAAAAGGACGTCAAGTCGGTCAATTTCTTCAATAACAAGGCAAAAAATATTCATGCCAGCGCAACAATGATCGTGGAACGGTTCGGATCGAAGGTCCCGAAGTCAATGGAAGAGCTTACAACACTGCCGGGAGTCGCACGAAAGACAGCGAACATCATCCTCTGGAATGCCTATGGGATCAATG
>JBECKU010000037.1:0-5587 GCA_040235385.1 Candidatus Sulfobium sp.
TGCCGTAAGTACCTCATGGAGATGACCGATCAGCCCGAAACCTGTAATATCCGTCGCAGTACTCACGCCTATATGGATCATGGCCTCTGCCGCTTTTTTATTCAAGGAGGCCATCGAGAGAGTAAACTCCTCAATCGTGGCGTCATTGCATTTTCCCGCTTTTACCCCGGTGGAAACGATGCCTGTCCCGATCTTCTTCGTGAGGATCAGCGCGTCGCCCGGTCTGGCCTTTGTGTTATCCATTATCCTGTCCGGGTGAATGATACCCATGATGCTGAAGCCGTATTTGGGCTCTTTGTCCCGGATCGTGTGCCCGCCGATAATGGACACCCCGGCTTCTGTCATCTTGTCTATCCCCCCCTGCATGATCCTGCTGAGTGAAGGGAAGAACTCGGGCTGGTGAGGAAACATCGCGATGTTCAGAGCCACCAGAGGTTTGCCTCCCATTGCCCAGACATCGGACAGGGCATTGGCCGCAGCAATGGATCCAAACCAGTAAGGATCGTCGACAATAGGCGTGAAGAAGTCCGCCGTCAGGACAATGGCCGTTTCATCATTAATACGGTACACTCCGGCATCGTCGGCGTTTGACGAGCCTACCAGGACGTCAGGGTCAGTAATCGCAGGCAGCTGCCCCAGAACCTGGGACAGGTCCGAAGGACTGAATTTCGCCGCTCAACCCGCGCAACTGGATAGATTTGTCAGTTTGATATCCATATTTACCTCCACGACTTTTATTTTACAGTCCTGAGCGTTGATATAAATTGACAGTTTGTTGTGAACGATATAAAAGTATATCAAAATACACTCTTGAGAGGTTCATAAATTTAATAAAATCCTGCCACGCATATATAGGACAGGATACAGTGCTGAGCGGATTTTTTTGCAGACCCTCTATGCCGGCAGACAGGTATAGTATCATTGACAAAAATGCAATACCTTCAGAGGTCGACAAAAACTAACGAGGATAATGTGCACGGCCTTTTATGGCCGTATTTTGTTAATGATATGTGCAAAAAAATCTTTGTCGCCGTTATTTTCTCTTGAAATGCTTCATTTATGAGTGATAAGCATGCTGATAGACAATTTCTTACCCTTAACAGGATGCTGAAAAATTTTCTTGTCTTTTACCTGTAATTCCCGCGAGAGCGGGTCTCATCGGAGATCCGCCGTGGCGAGAACCCATTTTTTTCAATAGATTACGCTTAACTTGGATTCCCCGGTCAAGCCGGGGAATGACGAAATCGAGACTTGTTCAGCATCCTCTTATAGTATCGTCCGGAACCTTGAATAATGATCGTGTCCCATTGCGACGCCTGTCAACAAACCCACCGTTTCAGAATCGGTCGTCATGATAAATAGTCGGAAATCCGGTATTCTCATGACCATGAGCGCCCTGCATCATATCACCGTGGCCGGGGCCACCCTGCATCATATCATCATGATAATGAGCGCCCTGCATCATATCGCCGTGGCCGGGACCACCCTGCATCATATCGCCATGACCGTGAGCGCCCTGCATCATGTCGCCATGACCCGCGCCGCCATGATGTCCTCCGAACAGCCCGAAGAAACCCCCCAGTATTCCACCTCCACCCATGCCGCCCATCATTGCGGAGCCACTGCCCGCAGATAATAAAACAAACGCTACACTTACCAACAGTATCTTTTTCATCCCTCGCCTCCCTGTATTGGCCATTTGGCCGGTTGTTCCGTTCATGCGAGCTAAGAGACCCGCATTACTTCCATTTTCTCATTGTTTTCTTTTTTAGACGTAATAGGAACACAAAAGGTTACACTTTAAGTCGTCCTCATTCCCGGAGAGCTACTTCTCGCCATCCATATCTTTTATCAGAAATTTGTGAAGGAAATATGAAGTAGTCGGCAGGAGATTGTTTTGTTGCAGAAGACGCTCTCGCAGCAACAATGCAGGAGTTTTTCACGGTCCTTTAGCCAGCGACCGATAAATCTGCCGACCCGAGGACCGAAATAGTTGTCCTCGGGGAAGACGAAAGTGCATCTTCAGAGTCATTGGCTTAAGGGGTGTTTCCCATTCGGAAGGCCCAAAGAAGGGCCTAAAACTCATATCTAACCTGGAGATAAGCATTGTCGTTTTTATCGAATTGTCCGAATTGGAGTTGCGTCTCGCTTCCTCCGAAGATGAGCCCGCCGATAGCCGCCCAGATGTGGTCGGTAAAATTATATTTAATCTCGGGGTTGAGCAGGTAATCTCTGTCCGAAAGACTGTAAAAGGAAAAGAAGGAGAGTCTGAGAGTCTGGTGCCGCAACAGTTGAGTTAGTCTGACAGTAAGCACGTCATGAAGCCTGTGCTCTTTCGGGAATCCTGCAGGGAGGTTTTTTTCGTACTCCGAATAATCGTGCATGTATTCGCCGTAGTATTGGAGGCCCATGGTGAAGTCCTCCCACATCTGCCGCTGATACCCGACAAGGAACCTCGTCGATGAGTTGGGAATCGCAGGATCTGTGCCACTTTTATCCTGCCTTGACTCAAAATATCCTGCCTCAAGGCTCAAAATTCCGTCTATGGCCCGACCTTGAACGCTAAAACCGAATTCCGTCAGCTCGGGATAAAAGTCTGTCCGTATCGTCGGCGCAGTCAGATTGTCCAGCAATATCGAAGGCTGTCTTAAGAAGCCGCGATAAAAATACATTGAGGTATCAAAACCTGCTATGCTCCGGTATGCCCGAAGGGCAATTTCCGTGTTCTCAATCGATTGAGCCGGCTTTTCTCTTTCATGGTGCAATACACCCGGCGCAGGGTTGAACATCCGGAACCTTTTTGAATCAGGAAAACGATTCGGCTCGAAGAAGGGTATAATGACGATTTCGAAAGAGACAAAACCCGGATAAATTCCAAATTTGACGCCGTCAAGCCCTTTCTTCAGGTATTCAAGGGGCCTTCCTGAATAAAATGCCTCATAGTCCTTCGGGAATACGTCATTGATAAAGATGAGATCGCCGAGTCCCCACGTAATGATCTGTCTGCCTAATCTCAAATCCCATTTGGGAAACACAAAATCAAGATAGCCTTCCCTCAATTCGACTTCAGGCTCTTCGCTGATATGATCATAGAAGGCGTCGACTTTCAGAAAAAGATAAAAGGGATCCTTCGAGGCGTCGAGCTTCAATTGAAATCTTTCTTCCGCCCATTTAAAGTCTCCGCCGTCGGGAGTGGAAGCTTCGGTATTTGCGGAATAGTTGCCCTGGAGAAATCCGTGAATTGAAACGTCGGCGGCGTACGAAGAGGACATAATACAAATAATAAAACTCAGAACGCACGCAACAAGCATTTTATCTTTTGCGCTTCGACCTCTGAATACCGTCTGTTGTCTTATCTTCATTCGATCCGATTTTTCGGAGGCTGTTTCAGAAATCTTTCGGAGAATAGACTGTCCTGTATTCCGATATTATAGTCTGCCTTGAGATATGTCACCTCGGTCCGGTGGCCGCTCTGGAGATTCTTCATTGTCCTCTTCATTACCGTAGGAAAGCCCTTTATGTCTTTTATCTCGTCAGCCGTGAACACCTTGTAAAGCTCTCCTTTTCTGTCGTAATATTCTTCCTTGAGAGGCAGGAAAGTTGCCTTGTCGATCCATGACAGTTTATAGCTGTTGTCGACATCCCCTGCTTTCGGCGTGCTCTTTACGACAAAACTGTCTTTGCCGTCGATCTTTTCTTCTTTTGTAATGGCATGGGTGTCGTCTTCGATATCCCGTCCCGATACATCCTCATAGGTGAAATCGGAACCCACAAAGCTCGAGGCCTTGTCCTGGGCAGCGATTCTCCTCACCATGTTGAGGGCGGGCACAAAGAGCCATCTGTCGTCGTCCTTCTCGGGGTACTTGTAGACCATGAAAGTCATGTCCCTGACGTCGGAAGGACGGAAGAAATAAATGAAGTATTTCTGGTTTCCGCCGGCTTCGCCGGAGTTCTTCCTCAGCATCGTCATCTCTCTTGTTCTTTCCTGGCCGCTTTTGCTTATGAGCTTCATGACAACGCGCGCCTTGAAATCCTTGCCCGGGTAGAAAAAGGCAGCCTGGGATTTTGTCATTACTTCGTCGCCGCTCATGGCAAAAGACTTTAGCGGCAGCACTATCAAAAGCAGAATAACCATGAATCGGGGCATTTCGTACCTCCTTTGGAGCCATTTGTTAACCATTAACCTTACAGTTGCAAAAAAAATCCGACAACTCCGTTTTTACTTGAGGAGGCCGATATGATGGGAAGGCTTCATTACGACACCTTTTATCCCTTAGGCAGGTGACCGGCGCATATTCTTCGGACTATACTCCTTGTTAGTCCGGGAAATGACGACAAATTCCGGTTTCAGTCGTTTTATAAAAGCTTTCCGGCATGGCGGCCTCCGCTTCAATGAAACTGCACGGTTTATTTTGTCCTCAACAATATCCCTTTAAAACTCCCTATGAGCGCCGGCAGGAATATCAATGTGGTAATGCCTGCGAAGAATGCGAGAGAGCCGAAAAAGAGTCCGACGGTCACATACGGACCCAGTGTTGCAAAGATCATTGGCAGAAAGCCCAGCGCCACGACTAAGGCATTTCTGAATATTGCCAGGGCCGGCTCTCCCCCCATTGTCCACTGCATGGTCGAAGACAGGTCCCCTGTTTCCCTGAACTTGTCTCTGAATCTCTGGACGAAGTGGATTGCAAAGTCGACCCCCAGCCCAAGGGCAAGAGTCGAACAGACGGCGATGGGCATATCATAATCCTTTCCGGCATATCCGATCAGCCCGTAACTGAACAGGACAGACAAGCCGAGGGGGAGCATCCCTACAAGGCCCCACCAGAAGGAGCGGAACTGAATAATCAATAGAACCAGGATGATCCACCAGGACCCGATAGTCGCCTTCAGCATCCCGACTACCATGAGCTTCTGCCAGATGATATTGAGGTAGGGAAGGCCCGACCATTGTATCTTTACGCTGTCAGGCAGGGGATTGTCCTTCACATAATTCTCTACATCCCTTACGACGGCGGTCATATCTTTGTTATCGCCTGATTTGAGCTGTACCCATATATTCGCCTTTTTGAAATTGTAATCGACAAAATTATCGAGTTCGTCGGGTGACGAGGACATCAGGAAAAGAAAAATATACTGCCCTATGGTATTCTTTTCTTCCGGTAGAGCTTCATACCTCTTGTCCTCATCATGTATAACATAATTCACCCTTTTTACAACGTCGGCTACGGACGTGGTTTTTCCGACGAGATGGCCGCTCTCAAGATGGCTTTGAAGTTTTTCCATGTAGTTCATTACCCCGGGTTCCTTGATGCTGTCTTCCGACTGACCTTCGAGAACAAGATAGGAGATGTACGTCCCGCCGATAAGTTGATTGAGTTCTTTGTCTGCGACCCTTATGGGATGGCTCTGTTTAAACCACTTCACAGGGTTGTCATTGACTGACAGCGTTGTGACGCCATACATGGATAATGCTATAATCGCAGCTCCGGCAGTCACAATGGCCTTGCTCTTTCCGAGAGAAAAAGCCCCGAGCCTCCCGAGCATCGGGCTGCCTTCTTTTTTCAAGGGGATCGGTTTTCTTTCT
>JBECKU010000110.1:0-4878 GCA_040235385.1 Candidatus Sulfobium sp.
GCCTGAGCCTATGTCGTCGACATGGAAATCTCCTTCTTTAAAAGAGATACCCTTTACCCTTTCGCGACGGGCAACCTTTTTCGCGACTGAGACAGTTTCAGGCAGATCGAATATGGTCACCTTTACGCCCTTCTTTGCCATTGCGAGGGAGTTCGTTCCGGGTCCTCCCCCCAGATCGAGCATCCTTGCCACGCCCTTGAGTCCGACGGCTTTGACCAGATCTTCGGTGCGCGGCACGGTGAGGTTATGCATCCCCATAATGAACGCTTCGTGATCAAATTCTCTCCGCCGGGCCGGACGGCCCGTCCTCGCGACTTCATCCAGCGCGGAAAAGCTCTCCCACATATTGGAAGCATGCCGTACGATATCGCCCTGGTAAAGACGGGCGCCCTTTACGAGATAACTCCTGGCCGCAGGACCGTTCCAATATTTACCGTCCCTGCTCTTTCTGATCAGGCCGATCCCCGCGAGCGCGTCCAGAATAATTTCTGTGGCGCGCAAGTCGGTCCTGAGCCTGGAAGCAAGATTTTTGGCATTCTTCGGTTTTTGGAGGTTATCGAATATCCCGAGATTATTCGCCGTAAGTACGACCCTCGAGGGCATGAACCCCAGATAAAGTTTTCTGAATTCGGTCAACTCTTTTGGCACCATCGTCATTCCTCCTGTTATAAGTCTTTTTCTCGCTACTTATTATAAACGACAAAGGTCTCTTCAATCAGCAGGCGGAATATTACTATAACGGATATCCGGGGTTGTCTTGCCGTAGTCGAAGGGCCGGATTTGACATCATCGAAATTCGCTGTACCATATGAATAGAGAAGAAATAATATGAGATGCCGAATCATACGGAGGCCGAACATGAGGAAATTGTCCGTTATCATTTTCGCCGCCGGGCTCATTATGATATGTTACGGATGCGGCGGTCGCTCAGGTTACAGCGTCGACTATAATTATCCCTCTTATTATCCTTATTACTACGATTATCCTTACCCGGGCAGCTACTATTATTATCCATATGGATTATATCGTCCGGTCATACCTCGATATTACGAGGAAGAGCGTGGAGAGCATGAGCGTCACGAGGGTTTCGAAAGACATGAAAGAGGAGAAAGACACGAAGAGCGCGAAGAAAGGGAGAGGCGTCGTTAAATACAAACCAAAAACTGGAGGTTTAATATGGCAAAGGCAGTAAAAGTAAAACTCCTCAGCTTCAGTATGGAAGACAGACCGGGCCTTCTCCTGGAAATAACGAACCGTCTGGCCGATGCAAAAGTGAACGTTACGGCAATCTGTGCATATGCGTGGGATGACACGGCTTATTTCGACATGACTACTGAAAGCAATGCCAGAGCGAAAAAGGCGCTTCGTGATCTGAAAGTAGAGTTCGAGGAAGATGATGTGATTTCCGTGGAGATGCCCAATAAAACGGGAGAACTGCGGAAAGTGGCAAAGGCCATAGCGGATGGAGGGATAAATATCGGCTATATGTACGGAACCGCCGCGTCAGGCCGAACATCCATCTGCCTTTTCAGCACTTCGGACAACAGGAAGGCCATAAGACTGATCAATAAATAATTCCTGAACGCGTTAAGCCACCGGATGCTGCAGCGCCTACTTCTGTGCGTATCCCGCTTTCTTTAAAGCCTCATCGATCTCTCCCAGGATAGCAGGATCATCGATGGTAGAGGGCATGGCGTACGGCGCGGAATCGGCTATCTTCCGCATGATTCCGCGCAGGATCTTCCCAGAGCGTGTCTTGGGCAGCCGCTTCACCACACAGGTCTCCCTGTAACCGGCAATGGGACCTATCGTCTCCCTGACCATAGCGGAAAGTTCTTTCCTGATCTCTTCCTCGGATGTGGTCACTCCGGCCTTAAGGACCACCAGCCCCAATGGGACCTGTCCCTTGAGTCCGTCATGCACACCGATCACCGCGCATTCTGCAACGTCTCTGTGTGTAGAAAGCACTTCCTCCATCTCGCCGGTCGAGAGCCTGTGACCCGCTACATTGATCACGTCGTCCACACGTCCCATTATGAAGACATATCCGTCTTCGTCAATGTATCCGCCGTCGCTGGTGAAATAATAGCCCGGGAAGATATTAAGATAGGATTCGAGGAACCGCTGGTCGGCTTGCCACAACGTGGGGAGAGTACCCGGAGGAAGGGGAAGCCTGATGGTCACAAGCCCCTCCCGACCCGGTCCCAGTTCTTTTCCGCTGGTGTCCAGTATCTTCACGTCAAATCCCGGGACCGGTTTCGTGGAAGAACCCGGCTTTATCGGGAATTCCTCGATACCCATGCAGTCGGCGGTAATCGGCCATCCCGACTCGGTCTGCCACCAGTGGTCTATAACAGGCTTCCGAAGGAGATCGTGAGCCCAATGGTAAGTGTCAGGGTCCAACCTCTCTCCTGCGAGGAAGAGATATTTGAATTGTGATAGATCGTACTTCCCGAAGAACTCCCCTTTCGGATCTTCCTTCTTTATTGCCCTGAATGCTGTGGGAGCGGTAAAAAGCACCTTTACGCCGTACTCGGATATGACCCTCCAGAATGCGCCTGCATCGGGAGTTCCGATCGGCTTTCCCTCATAAAGAACCGTGGTACATCCTGCGAGGAGAGGACCGTACACGATATACGAGTGGCCCACCACCCAACCCACATCGGAGGCGGCCCAAAATACATCGCCGGGGTTGACGCCGTAAATATTCTCCATGCTCCAATGCAACGCCACGGCATGTCCGCCGTTGTCCCGCACGACGCCCTTAGGCTTGCCCGTAGTACCTGAAGTATAGAGGATATAAAGGGGGTCTGTGGCTTTGACCGGCGTACATTCCACGGGCTCGGCCCCGTTCATCAACTCCTCCCAGTCCAGGTCCCGGCCCCCGGTCAGCGGGGCCTTCACAAACGCTCTCTGGTAGATGATACATTTCTCCGGTTTATGGTCGGCCTCGTCATATGCCTTGTCGATCAGCGGCTTGTATTCAATGAGCCTTTTCACCTCAACCGCCCCCGAGGCTGAGATGATGAGCTTCGGTCTTGCGTCGTTGATCCTGATTGCAAGTTCGTGCGGGGCGAAACCCCCGAAAACTACAGAATGGACCGCTCCCAGTCGGGCGCATGCAAGCATGGCGATGACGGCCTGCGGGATCATAGGCATGTATATGATAACCGTAGAACCCTTCTCCACACCCAGTTTTTTCAGGACCCCGGCAAAACGGGAAACCTCATCGAGGAGTTCCCGATATGTATACTTCCCGACCGTATCGGTCACGGGACTGTCGTATATCAGTGCAACCTGATCGCCCTTCCCGTCATGCACATGCCTGTCAAGTGCATTGAAACACGTGTTCATCTTTCCCCCGCTGAACCACCTGAAAAAAGGCATATTGGAATCATCGAGGACTTTATCCCACTTTCTGTCCCACGTTATTGCCTCCGCGGCCTTACCCCAGAATCCTGCCGGGTCCTGTATGCTTTTTTGGAAAACCTCCTCGTACCTTCCCATTCCGAACCTCCATTTTTTCACTGAGACTCAAATCGAGCGATTTTCATCTTGTCATTCCGGCTCTGGTCGCCTTTAGCGCGCCTGAGGCGGGTAAACTTGTCCCGAATCGTTCCTGTAGGTAACATTCTCATAACGCGGGCCTTTCTCAACACCTTTGAAAAAAGAAGTAACTACCCCTTTCCGTCCCCCCTTATCATTCATAAATTCGAGAAAGATATACCCGGAGCAAATGCGGCGTATGGCGCTCGAGCGGATTGTTTTGCCAATATATTCCTACAATATGTATCTTTGAAATACAGAGGCAAAAGCATCGTAGCGCAGCGAGAATGAGCGAAAGCATTGTGTGTCGCCCTGTTCTGACCTCAGTTTGTGGATAATTTGGGCTAAATGACAAACATATCAACATATTCGTTCACCGGCATCGTCTCTAATCTCTCACGGTCCATCGAGACATCCAGGATGGCCTTTTGTTGTTTGGCCGGAAAACGAAGGCCGAGGTTGGTTTTAAACTTTTCGACCAGAACGGGCATGCCCTCATCACGGCGGCGGCGGTGACCGATGGGATACTCGATCACCACTTCGGGCAGTTTTGTGCCGTCATTAAATTCCACAGTTATGCCGTTGGCGATGGAGCGTTTCTCCGGATCGTGATAGTCGCGTGTGAACCTAACGTCCTCAATACACCCGATCTTCTCCCGGAGGGCATCTATGCGCGGGTCTGCCGCCACGCTGTCCTCATAATCGGCGGCGGTGAGACGGCCGAAGATCAGGGGTACCGCAACCATGTACTGGATGCAGTGGTCGCGATCGGCGGGATTGCTGAGCGGCCCCTTCTTGTCGATTATGCGGATCGCAGCCCCATGGGTGCGTATGGTAATCTTTTTTATATCGTCAATGGACCTTCCGGTCTCACCGAGTTCATCATGCAGCGTCATCGCGCACTCAACCGCGGTCTGGGCATGAAACTCCGCCGGAAAAGATATCTTAAACAGGACGTGCTCCATCACATATGAGCCGTAAGGACGCTGGAAGGTGAATTCTTCACCCTTGAACAGAACGTCATAAAAACCCCAGCCTTTGGCGGTTAGCACACCGGGGACACCCATCTCGCCCTTCATGGTGAACATCGCAAGACGCACGGCCCGGCTTGTAGCGTCGCCCGCAGCCCAAGATTTACGGGAGCCGGTGTTCGGAGCATGACGGTAAGTCCTCAGGGACTGGCCGTCCACAAAGGCCTGAGAGACCGCATTGACAATCTCTTTCTTGTCCCCTCCCATTAGCCGGGTGCAGACTGCTGCCGACGCCACCTTCACCAGCACTACATGGTCCAGACCGACACGGTTGAAAGCATTCTCGAGAGCTATCACGCCC
>JBECKU010000152.1:0-4866 GCA_040235385.1 Candidatus Sulfobium sp.
TACTGCCCCTTCGACATCCACCGAAGATACTGAAAGAGCTGAGCCATCGCAAGGAAATGCTATATACCCTGCTATCGATGTTGATGAGGACGTGCTATGAGTATAAGGTTTTCCCAATATATCGGCATGCTTCTGGGACTTATATTTGGCAGGCGATACCGCCGTCATCCCTCCTGCTATCATCCCCGAAAGCATATAGCCTGCTTCGCCGGTGTCCGTGTCTTCCTTGATGTAACCGATACCCGTCCAATCCAAATAGCTCACAGTAGAAAGCGGTAAGCCGTCAGCTTGAGGAATACGAACTACAAGATTCTGATTGACCGCATTCCTTATATCGTTCTTTATGGCGTCATCCAGACCGACTAAAGGAAGAACGGAATCGATATTCGTCTTGCCGATAGTGAGCATATCATTTTGGGGTTGTGGATCGCCCGTTAACCCGAATAATTTCGCCGTGGAAATCGAATCCACCTGCCAGTCGTCCTCAAATATCCTGTGCTCGAGGACCGAGCCTTCAAGGGCCGACAGTCGCATGAATGCCTTCTTCCGCTGTTCGTCTTCTCCCCCTTGGGTTAAGGGGGAGTGGGAGGGGGTTATCTCTATCGCCCGCATCCCCGCATCCACGAACTCCCCTTTCCACTCGAAGCCGTGCGGCATATTCAGAAGATAAGTCACATCTATTACTCCACCGAGTGTTACGACCGTCGGAATCGGCCTCGTGATTGCCAGATGAAGCAGGGAAGCCAGTTCATCTTCTGCTTGATTCCACCGATCTATGTAATTGATCGCCTCTTTGAAGAGAATATCTTCGGCGTTCTTTTCTCCCCCACCCTCCGAGGGAGAGGTGACAGAAGTCTCTCCCTCTTGAGGTGAGGGGAAGCCGGAGGGGGTTATTTCAACGGCCCTCCGCGCCACGATCCCGATCATTGACAGATTCCCGGTTATATGAGTGCTTCTCACACTTTCAGTACTATTTGGGGATACAAACTCTATTGTCAGGTTATAATCCGCACCCATCGGCAATCCATCCAGCCCGACGATTTTCCTCTCACCGTCCACTTTAAGAACAGGCCTTAATCTGACGAGGTAGGCGGGGGTGTTGTCCAGCCCGCCATAGTAGTTGATGATCTCCTGGTCTTCCACGGTCTCGGGCTCATAGGTAAGGGCCACTGAGCTGTTTGAAACCAAAAGGGTATCCAAAGTCAGGGTAAATAACTCCCTGCCGGACATATCCGAGGCAGTGAACCGTACCATGTGTTTAAGCTCATCCGGTATTTCCGTATATTCATGAGCAATCGCCCTCTGGTAAAACTGCATGCTCGCAGGAAGAATGTCCAGAACTTCCGGGATAAGAGAACGCCCTAGTTTATAATCATCGACAGACAATTCCGGACCCGTTATCTCTTTCAGCCTTTCCTCCAGGTACTCAAGAGGCATAAGGGATTGAGCCGCTCCCAGGTATTCGTCTCTCAGTGCCGAAATCTGGTCCACGGCCGCTGGCTGCCCGAAGATATCCATTGCGTTGTTATACTCGTATCCTTTGACCTTTATGCTCGTATCCAACCCCAGCCATCTTTTTCCATTGTCGTCAAGGACATTCCCCCTGTAATTGGAATATGGAATGAGGCTTTCCACCCAGATGTGCTCTATCTGAAAGTTCGAGATCCCTCCGCCTGTTATGACGGGTTTGAAGGGGATGCCTGCTTTCTGGAAGAATTCGGCTGTCTTCCATGGGTCCTCTATGCCTGTGAGGTTCTTTATCTTTTCGATAGGCTCGTTTCGTCCTGCAAAGAACTCTATGGTCCCCCTTACATATCTCGAAGGAAAACCCGAGGCCCGAAGAAGGGCTGTAAGCAGTGTTGCCTGATCGCAGTCGTTTCCGCTTTTTTGCCTTAATGTCTCCTC
This sequence comes from Candidatus Sulfobium sp., assembly GCA_040235385.1. GTDB lineage: Bacteria > Nitrospirota > Thermodesulfovibrionia > Thermodesulfovibrionales > UBA6898 > JBECKU01. The sequence goes on from JBECKU010000152.1 coordinate 1,906, forward strand.
AGCCCCTTTCATGCAGCCCCGGTACCATTCGGTCTCGATATTGTTTTTAACATACTCATAAATCAGAACGGGGTTCCATTTCAAAGATTGCGCGAGGGTTGATATCTCCCTTGAGATCGGGGCTTCTTCGGTATCGGCCGTATCCTCCTGTCTTACATCCCGGTCTCCGCCTTTATAGGCTGGAATGACGGGCGTACCGCTAGCTGGTTCTGTGGCGGGATATTTAAGGCTCCTGTAAGGAAGACTGCCGAATATCGGTGTCTTCTTATTATAGAGGACAGAATCAAGCAGGTCGTTCATTTTATCTATGGTATTTTCCGGACTATCATCCCTATCCGGAAGGGTTTCAGCAAGGCTTAAATATTCATCAATAGCCTTTTCGTAGGCCTCCATCATCTCTCTGTGCCGCTGCTGCGCCTTTGGACCCAAGGATTTTAGTTCCTCTTCCCTTGCCCTGAACTTTTCGAGGATCTGAAAATATGCGGACTTTATATCTTTGGCTTTTGCTTTTAGATGGGCAGTCTCTTTATCGGCTTTTTCGCCTTTTTTATGTTTTTCTCCTGCCTTCTTGACGAAAGTCCTCTCAGTAACAAGACTCCTTTGGAAAGCTTTTTCGAGGTCCACATCCGAGGCATACGAAAAGGATGTCATAAAGAACATAATAAGGATGATTACGCCTTTAACTGTTGCCGTTTTCACATCGCGCCTCGTAAGTGATTGAATTTACGTTATTTTTGTAAAAAAGATTATTTGTTTCGGTGAGTATATCGAAGGAGAATGAAAAAGTCACCTGTCAGAATTGACAGGTTATTTTTCCGATGCTGTTGTGTTATACTTTTTGTTTTTGTGTCATCGGTCGGTTTGAAGGCGCATTATTGCGGGCCATCTTAACAGATGACTTAATTGACAGCTAACCCGGATTATCCATAAAGGATGGCTTTCACGAAAGGACATAATATTTTCGCTTTCGCCTCTGTCTCCTCTTGAATATCGGGCAAGTAAAACCCTGCCTACCGGCAGGCAGGCGCTCAAGCACTATGTCCTTTCGGCATTGTTGAAAATTCACACATAAAATGAGCTAAAAAAAATTCAGAGACCCGGCCGTTTCCCATGGCAATTGCATTTCTTTTTATGTTAGAATGTCCGCATGCGTAAGTACATACTTATTATATTTGCCTTCCTTTTTTCACTCAGCGCTTATAACCACAATGTTTACGCCTTTGCGAAAGGCGAGCATGACTGCAGCAAGTGTCATACTCTTACCGAGGAAGGCGCCAAAGAACTTCTCTCAAACTTCGTTCCCGATGTAAAGGTCCTTGGAGTAAAACCCGGTCCCATCACGGGGGTCTGGGAAGTCACGCTGGACACAGCAGGGAAAAAGGGTCTCATATACATCGATTTCTCGAAAAAATACCTGATCTCCGGGTCTTTCATAGATGCCAAGACAAAACAGAATATCACCAAGGAGAGATTCGACAGTCTTAACAAGGTCGATGTCTCCGAGATCCCCCTGGGCGATGCCCTTTTATTGGGAAAGAAAGACGCAAAGATCAAAGTGATAGTTTTTGATGACCCGGATTGACCGTTCTGTGGAAAACTTCATCAGGAGATGAAGAAGGTCATAGAAAAAAGAAAAGATATTGCATTCTATTTAAAGCTCTACCCTCTGCCGATGCATAAGGACGCCTACGCAAAGGCAAAAGCGATTGTCTGTGAAAAATCCATGAAGCTGCTGGAAGATGCCTTTGCGAAAAAAGAGATCCCCAAACCATCATGCGAGACTACGGCCATAGACGAAAACGTCAAGCTTGCGGCAAAGCTCGGCATATCGGGCACTCCCGCTCTCGTCCTTCCCAACGGGGTCGTCTCCTCAGGTTATCGCGACGCCGACGCACTGATCGACCTTATCGATAAGAATCTCCCCTAAGTACTTTCATATCCAAAACAAGGGCTTTTGAGATTGACAACGCCTCTGCTCTAAAGATAATATATCGGATTGCCGAAGTGGCGGAACTGGCAGACGCGCTAGGTTCAGGGTCTAGTGGTGGAAACGCCGTGGGGGTTCGAGTCCCCCCTTCGGCACCAAATTTCTCAGAATGATCTCGACCGCTCTATGCACCCACTGCGGTCTCTTCCCGTATCGGTTCGGACTTGTAATCGCACTCCTTATTCAGACATAGAAGGGAGATTTCTCCGGATTTGTTTCTTTTCTCTCCGAGGAGGCCTGCGCCGCACTTGGGGCAGGATTGTTGAACCGGTTTATACCATGTCGCAAATTTGCACTTCGGATAATTGCTGCAGCTCCAGAAAGGTTTCCCTTTTTTCGATCTCCGCTCGACGATATCGCCCCCGTCCTGCGGGCATTTGATCCCGGTCGCAACCGGCTTTGTCGTCTTGCATTCAGGATAGCGCGAGCACGCATAGAACTTGCCGAACCTGCCCGACTTCATCACCATCGCAGATCCGCATTTGGGACATTTCTCATCTGTCTCCACGGTCTCCGACGCGGGCCCTTTCTCACCTTCCAGTGGCTTTGTGTTCTTGCATTCAGGGAAGCCGGAGCAGGCCATAAACCTGCCGTGCCTGCCCCATCTTATCACCATCGGGCGTCCGCATTTCTCGCATACTTCTTCGGTGGGAATGTCCTGGGGTTTTACTTTTCCCGGTATCGCCAGGGCTTCTGCGAGCTTTGAATGAAAAGGGTTATAAAAATCTCCGACTACCTTCACCCATTCTGTTTTCCCTTCCTCTATGCTGTCGAGTTTTTCCTCCATCCTGGCAGTAAAGCCGACGTCCATGAGCTCGGAAAACCTGTCTACGAGGAGGTCGTTCACAACGACGCCCAGTTCCGTCGGAATAAATTTTCCTTCGGTTTTATGGACATACTTCCTGTCCTGAATGGTGGACAGTATGGCTGCATACGTGCTCGGTCTGCCGATGCCTTTTTCCTCGAGGGTCTTG
>JBECKU010000376.1:0-1691 GCA_040235385.1 Candidatus Sulfobium sp.
GCCGTGATGCGCGCGGATGAACGAGGTTTGCGCGCGACCATAGCGCCGCGCGAAATCGACGATGGTGGCGGCAGGTACGCCAGTGATCCGCTCGGCCCATTCCGGCGTGCGGGTTTGCACATGGGCTTCCAGTTCGCCGGGGCAGTCCGTGTACTTCGCCAGATAGTCCTGATTGGCGAAGCCTTCCCTGAACAACACGTGCATCAGTGCGCAGGCTAATGCACCATCGGTACCGGGGCGCGGCGCCACGTGCAGGTCAGCTTTCTGCGCGGTGGCGGTGCGATAGGGGTCCACCACGATGAGCATGGCACCGCGTTTCTTCGCGGCCATCACGTGGTGCATCACATTCACCTGGGTGTGCACGGGGTTCCCGCCCCAGATGACGATCAGATCGGCGTACTCGGCGGCTTCAACCAGATCCACACCGCGTTTCTCACCCACGCCGGCGATCCAGCCGGTATCTGCCAGGGTCACGCAGATGGTTGAATGCCAGCGGGAGTACCTCATCGCGTGGCGCAGACGCTGAATGCCGTCGCGTTGCACCAGCCCCATCGTGCCGGCGTAGAAATAGGGCCAGATGGTCTCACTGCCGTGGCGGTCGACGCGCTGACTGAACGCCTCCGCCACGCGGTCGAGGGCCTCGTTCCAGGTGATGCGACGGAACTGGCCACTGCCCTTTGCGCCGGTGCGCAGCAGCGGATACAGCAGCCGATCCGGATGGTGCGTCCGCTCGGCGTAGCGCGCGACTTTCTCGCAGATCACTCCGTCCGTATAGGGGTTGCGCCGGGCGCCCCGCACGCGACCGATGCGGTCGGATGCGAGGATTTCAACGTCCAGCGCGCAGGTGCTGGTGCAATCGTGCGGACATACCGCGGGATGCAGATTGGAAGTTGGACTGGCCATGAGCATTCGTTCTCATCGCTCAGGAATATCGTAGTACCGTTCGAAATCCGCCGGATCGTGATTGCGCAGTTCCATCTTGGCGATGCCTGGGAGGTGCACTTCACTGGGGCCATCGGCGATGCTCAGGTGCATGCCCAACCCGAACAGCCCAGCCAGTGGCGTCTGATTGGATACCCCCATGGCGCCGTGCACGCGCAGAGCGCGTTCGGACACATTCTGCAGCAGCTCGGTGCCGACGATTTTGAGCATGGCGATTTCCTTGCGCGCGCCTTTGGCTCCCTTTTCATCCAGTGCTTTCGCGGTATGCATGCACAGGAGCCTGGCCTGGTCGATCTCGATTCTGGAACGGCCGATGTCGCTGGCCACGCTGCCGTGTTCGTACAGATATTTGCCGAAGGCAAACCTTTCCTTGGCCCGGGAGATCAATAGCCCCAGCGCCACCTCGGCCATGCCCACGCAGCGCATGCCGTAGTGGATGCGGCCAGGACCCATGCGCTTCTGCATGATGGCGAAGCCTTCGCCCGGTTCGCCCAGCAGGTTTTCTGCGGGCACGCGAACGTTGTCCAGCAGAATCTCGGGGTGGCCGCCTGTGTGGTAGGCGTTCATCACCGTCGTATCCTGCAGAATCTTCACGCCTGGCGTGTCCATCGGAATGATGATGACGCCGTGCTGTTTGTGGCGGTTGGGGTTTTCGGGATTGGTCTTGCCCATGAGGATCATGAAGCGGCACTTCGGGTGCATCGACAGGGAGATGAACCACTTGCGGCCATTCACCACGTAGTGATCGC
>JBECKU010000296.1:0-9901 GCA_040235385.1 Candidatus Sulfobium sp.
CTCCGATATCCGGGTATCTTATGGTTTTGATGTTGGGGCGTCGACAAACGGCAAGTCAGGAGATTTTGGATCTCCCATGTGGAGGTTCGAATCCTCCCGCCCCAGCCATGAATAAATTTTATTGCTGCGAAAGGACACAGTCCGGCATGTTGAAAAAAACCTTGGTATTTCTCCAAACAAACTGGCAGATAGTCGGGAATTATTATCCTGACCCATCCCGGCTGAAAGGCGCACGAGGTTCCAACTTCAGTAATCTTAAGCGGCGCCGGGTATTCCGAATAGAGGGGGGACGATGCCGCAAGGTTTAAAGCTTTTTACCGGAACAGCCCATATCGATCTGGCTGGAGAGGTGGCGGAATGTCTGGGCATCAGACTGGGCGACGCGATGGTCTCCAGGTTCAGCGATGATGAAATCCAGGTCAGATTGAATGAAAACGTCAGGGGCTCTGATGTATTCGTTTTACAGCCGACCTCCATGCCGGTGAATGACAATATCATGGAACTGCTGCTGGTGATCGATGCGCTTAAAAGGGCCTCTGCCGGACGCATTACCGCCGTTATCCCTTATTACGGATATGCGAGACAGGACAGAAAGGTCCAGCCGCGTGTGCCGATTTCTGCGAAACTGGTTGCCGATCTAATTACTTCCGGGGGAGCAAACAGGGTGCTTACGGTAGACCTTCACGCGGGCCAGATCCAGGGGTTTTTCAATATCCCTGTGGATAATCTCTATGCTACACCGGTTTTGCTTGAATATATCAGACGGAATTACGATGTCGAAAATCTCGTTATCGTATCCCCCGATGCCGGCGGTGTGGAACGTGCGCGGGCCTTCGCTAAAAGGCTGAAATGCTCTATCGCGATCATCGACAAGAGGCGCGAGAGGGCGAACGAATGTGAAGTGATGAACGTGATCGGAGGCGTAGACGACATGGAGGCGCTCATTCTCGACGATATGGTAGACACCGCCGGTACAATGACCCAGGCCGCCTCGGCCCTCAAGGAGCAGGGAGCCCGCAGAGTCTCCGCGACCTGCACTCACGCCGTCCTTTCCGGCTCGGCAGTGGACCGGATAAACCGGTCCGCAATAGAGGAGATGATCGTGACGAACACGATCCCGCTTGACAGCAAAAAGGAGCAGTGCAATAAATTGACGGTTTTAAGCATCGCGCCTCTTCTTGGAGAGGCGATCAAGAGGATTCATGAAGAATCATCAATAAGCTCATTGTTTGTGTAATCCGCGTTGTCCGCATATAAGCGGGCCCGGATGACCGGAGGAGGAAAAAATGGACAGGATTAGTCTTAACGCAGAAACGAGAGATGAACGTGGAAAGGGCGTTGCGCGTTCTCTCCGGAGAGCAGGCATGGTCCCTGCGGTACTTTATAGAGAAGGAAAATCCCAGACGATCAAGCTTCCCAAAAAAGAGCTGGCCAAGCTTATCAATTCCATGTCAGGTGATCAGGTAATGGTCGATCTGCAGTTCGGTAATGGAGAAAAGAGGATAGCCCTACTTAAAGATTACCAGGTGGACCCGATCAAGAGGGAATTGCTCCATACGGACTTCTTCGAGGTCTCGCTCACCGAAGAGATCCGGGTCACCGTTCACGTAACTACAAAGGGAGAACCGATAGGGGTAAAGAGAGATTCGGGAATACTCCAGCACACACTGAGGGAAGTAGAGATAGAATGCCTGCCGGACAAAATCCCGGACGTGGTGGAAATCGATATCGCGAAACTCGAACTCGGTCAGTCCATCCACGTTAGCGACCTGACGTTCGAAGAAGGGATCAAGGTCCTTACCAATGTTGAAGATGTCATTGTGACCGTCATCCCGCCTGTTGTCGAAGAAGCTCCTGCAGCCGAGGTCGTGGAGGAAGCGGCCGAGCCGGAAGTTGCGAAGAAAGGGAAGAAAGAAGAAGAAGAGAGCGCCGAGACAAAGGAGAAATAGTATTTGTGGCTCATTGTCGGGCTCGGCAATCCCGGAAGCAAATATTCAGGGACGAGACACAATATCGGTTTTCTTGTCCTGGAAGAATTCGCCGACCGCTACGGCCTCGAATTCAAGGAGAGGAAGCTTTACAGGATATGCAGCGGCTCCATCAAAGACGATAGATTTGTCCTTCTGGAGCCGTTGACGTATATGAACAGGAGCGGGGGTGCGGTCGTTCATGCCTGCAGAAAATTTAATATCGCGCCGGAGCATATCATTGTAGTGCACGACGACCTGGATCTCGATACGGGCCGGATGAAGATACGCAAAAAAGGGTCTTCCGGCGGGCATAAAGGAGTGGAGTCCGTTATCCTGAGCATCGGATCAAACGAATTCGTCAGGATAAAGGTCGGGATAGGACGCGGGGAACCCGGCCGGACCGAAGACTTCGTGCTCTCGCGTTTCAGAAAGGAAGAACGACCGCTCATACGCGACGCGGTTTGCAAAGCCGCTGACTCCATCGAGCTTATGTTGACGGAAAACGTAGAGAAGGCGATGAACAAATTTAACCGGGGCGCCGGACAAACGGAGCGCCCTCAGGACACTATCCCTTCTGAATAGCGCCCGATGTTTGGTCCGTCCGGAAAAACATGAGAAAAAGCCCTGCCGATACGAAGGCCGTAAAGGCTCCATAATAAAAAGTTGCGTGCGGTCCTACCCTGTCCCAGAGAATTCCGGCCAACAGGCTGGCCGGAAACACGGCCATGCCGACGAAGGTGTTATAGAGGCCGTATCCCGTTGCCCTTAACTTCTCCGGGACAATTGTTCCCAGGTAAGCCTTCTGGACACCTTCCGTAAGTCCCATAAATATGCCGTAGAAAAAAAAGAGCGCCCATATTTCCGACGGCAGGGATGCCACTGCGAATCCCCAGTAAATGAAGCCAAACAGTATGAAACCGGCGATAATTATTTTCCTCTTCCCTATACGGTCCGACAATATTCCGGCCGGAAGCGAAGTCAGCGCGTACACGGCATTGAAGAAAAGGTAAAGAAGAGGTACCCGGGTTTCGCCGATCCCGGAATTCGTTGCCTTGAGAATGAGAAAGACGTCACTCGAATTGCCAAGGGCAAAAAGCGACACAATCATGAGAAAAATCTTGTATCGTCGGTCGAATGCACCGAATGACAGGCGAGGAGGCGAGGAACCATGCACCGCCGTCTTTTTTTCGGAGATAAAAAAGAGTATGAAGAGAAGCGCGATGGTCCCCGGGATCATCGAGAGCCAGAAGACCAGCCGGTAGCTTCCTCCGGAAACAAGGAGGATAAAAAAAGCCGCAGCGGGCCCGAAGACGGCCCCAAGAGTGTCCATAGTCCGATGGTATCCGAAAGAACGACCGAGATTCCTGACCGGAGCGGACTCGGCAATAATGGCGTCCCTAGGAGCGCCTCTTATCCCCTTTCCGAACCTGTCCACAAACCTGAAAGCCAGAACGTGGATCCAGAGAGAGGAAAGCGCAAGTATCGGCCTGCTCAAGGTCGATATCCCGTAGCCGGCAAGGAGCCATATCTTCCTCTTCCCCGTCCTGTCCGAAAACCAGCCCGAGAAGACCTTCAGCAGGCTCGCAGTGCTTTCCGCGACGCCCTCTATGAGACCGATCACGGACTTGTTGACTCCCAGCACGGAACTCAGAAAGATCGGTACGAGGGGATAAATCATTTCGGAACTGAGGTCCATGAACTGGCTGACCAGCCCGGCAAAAAATACGTTCTTCCCCAGTCCGGCGATTTTTCTGGGGGGACCTTCCGAATTCAAAAGTATTTGTCTGAGGAATCGGGTCTAACCCGCGCCCTCATCCGCGCTGGCGGTCACCTTCGGTGTATTCTTCCGGGAGGATCCGTTTCGCGCCGATAAACCGCTTCAAATAGTATGGTGTGTCGAGGTTGCTGATCGCGACTTTCCTTCCCTTTGACGAGGCGTGTATGAAAAGATTGTTGCCCAGATATATTCCAACATGAGACGGAAAACTGGCGTACGTCCTGAAAAATACGAGATCGCCTGTCGACAGCCGGTCTTTCTCCACGCTCTCACCCGCTCTGAATTGTTCCCTTGCAGTTCTGGGCAGATGTATGCCTAGAAACCCGTAAACTTTTTTCACATACGCGGAGCAGTCAATCCCGAATATACTCGTTCCTCCGAACCTGTAGGGGATATTCAAAAGTTTTTTTGCGAAAAACACGAGCTTTTCCGGCAGGCTCTTATCCGCCAGATCATCGGTTTCCGGGAGTTCCTTGATCTTCCTTTCGATGCCCCTGTCCACAACTCCTTCGAATGCGGAAAGGGCTTCAGGGTTCTCGTCAATGTAAAGCTTTTGCCCGGCTTTCAGCGATAAAGACTCCATCTCATTGATCTCCGCGAGATCATCCACATCCACGCCGAACTTTTTTGCGATCTTTATCAGGGTATCACCCTTTTTCACGATGTACTCCGTAGCAGAATATGATGCAGCGGACCATGTCATAAAGACCACGATCAGAACACCAATGGTCATTCTTTTCATGTCAGGCCGCTTCCTCCCGGGTAAGCTCCCTGACGGTGGGAAGATCGGCAAGGTCTTTCAGCCCGAAATACTCAAGAAATTCACGGGTAGTTCCGTAAAGAAGGGGCTTGCCGGGCACTTCCTTTCGTCCCATGATCTTAATGAGCCTCCTCTCCAGGAGCGTTTTCATGACGCCGTCGGCATTGACCCCCCTGATCTGCTCTACCTCGGCCTTTGTGATCGGCTGGTTATAGGCAATAATCGCGAGTGTCTCAAGCGCCGGCATGGAAAGCTTGCCCGATGTCGGGGTGCTTTTAAGCTTCATTATCCACTTCGAGAAGACCGGATTGGCGACCATCCGGTAGCCGTTAGCTATCTCCATTATCAGAACACCCCCGCTCTTCTCCCGATAGTCAGCGATCAACTCATCCATGAGTTGTCGAACTTCGGGTTCGGGCAGCTCGATTATATTCTTGATGACGGCAAGCGAGACAGGCTCTCCCGAAACAAAAAGCAATGCTTCGATAAGCGATTTTTTTTCTTTCTGCTCCATATATTTCAGCCCCATTGAATATATCAAATAACCTCAAAATATTCAATTTATATTACATACAGCTCCCCCCGCTGTCGGTCCCCTGTCGTAATTTCCGCGGAGGTCGGCCGGTACAATATGAGCAGATGATGTCCCGCTCAAAGGTGCACATAAAGTACGACTAGGACTTGCTGAAAATAAGTCCGGAGTTATTAAGTGTTTTGTTTTTCTTCGCGAACTTTGCGGGTGAGAAAAGTGTTTTTCAGTTCCGGATTGTCCGCCTGCGGCGGGGCTTTGCAGGGTCATAATCCTGCATCAGGACCCGCTCGGCATTATAATCCATACACTGTTGTAATCGGAGGTCCAATCGGATAAACTTAATAATTAAATAAAATAATCAAAGAGGTCAGATATGGAAAAATGGAAATGTACGGTATGCGGATATGTGTACGACCCCGAGCAAGGCGACCCCGATGGGGATGTGCCTCCGGGGACTCCTTTTGAAAATGTTCCCGACGATTGGGTTTGTCCCGTCTGCGGCGCGTCGAAAGACCAGTTTGAGAAGGAGTCCTGAGCGTCTTATTTAAGGCCCAGGACGTCCTGCATATCATAGAGACCGGCAGACTTGTCCGCCACCCATAGAGCTGCCTTCAGCGCCCCCCTCGCAAATGTATCGCGGCTCGAGGCCTTGTGTGTGATCTCGATTCTCTCACCGAGCCCCGCGAACATTACAGTATGCTCGCCGACTATATCTCCCCCGCGTAACGACTGGATACCGATTTCTTTCCGCGTTCTGGCGCCGATCAGTCCATGCCGTGCATACACGCCGGCTTCATCGAGATTTCTGCCCAGGGCGTCGGCGACGACCTGCGCCATCTTGAGGGCGGTCCCGCTCGGGGCGTCTTTTTTCATCCTGTGATGGGCTTCGACGATCTCAACGTCGTAATCGTCGCCGAGTGCTGAGGCCACGTCCATAAGTACCTTCAGCAGAAGGTTCACGCCGAGACTCATGTTCGATGCCATAACACAGGGGACCCTGCCGGTAAAAGGCTCCATATCTCTTAAATCCTCTTTCGTAAACCCGGTCGTTCCTATGACCATCGCCTTGTTTTTCGCGGCGACGGCCCTGAGGTTTTCCTTTGTCGACTCGACGGTGGTAAAATCAATTACCAGGTCGACGGAGTCGATTATCCCGTCGATTCCCTCAGCGAGCCTTACACCGGTCTCTCCTCTGCCCAGGAGAAGCCCTATGTCTTTCCCGGCGTTCTTGTGTCCCTTCTTCTCGAATGCCCCCGCGAGGGAGAGTCCGTCATAATCTCCCGCAAGCGCGGCTATCCTGCCGCCCATCTTACCAGCCGCACCCGCTATACCTATCTTTATCATGGAAGAACCTCCTTATCCAAAAATACAATAGAAAAATGGGGATGTTGTGAAAAAATTTATTTTTCGATACCTTGGTTGACCTTGGCCGAATAGAATTTTGTATATATTTATCCTTGACGCAATGAAGGATAATCTCGATATATCATCGAATTAAAGAAATTTTTGTCCGCCTCGCCCGCCCCGGCGGCTCGCCAAGGAGAGCGGATTCGCCGAGGCGAAAACAATATCCGCATCTTTCCAGTTATTCAGATTCAGCTTTACTTTTTCCGCCTTCTCCGTCTTCGTCTTCTTCCTTTTTCCCGGGTATCCTGTATTCCTCCGAAGCCCACGCTCCCAGGTCGATAAGCTTGCAGCGCTCGGAGCAGAAAGGTCTCCATGGATTTTCTTCCCATGTGGTCATTTGTTTGCAGCTCGGACACCTGATCTTCACGTCTCGCTCGTTACCGTACCATTCTGAGGGTTTTCATTCCCTTTTTTCAAGATATTTTTAATCAGGATATCGGAAACGACCCCGTTCGCAAAACCTGTCAGCGTACCGATGAGAATGATCACCGGGCTGATCAGGAGCACCGCTTCGATCCTCTGGATAAAAAAGACATAAGCGAGGGCAAGCTGAGCGATGTTGTGGAATAGGGCGCCGATGATGCTGAGTCCTACCGGACCGAAAAGATTTCCGGCCGAAGCATACGCCAAGCCCATCGCTGCCGCGCTCAGTGCCGCCCCCCCGAGACTGAGTATAAATGCGGGGCCCAGGAAGGTACCGGTGAAGATCGAAGCGATCACTACTCGTATCAGGGAAACAGTAAAGGCAATTCTGAAGCCGTACAGCACGAGGGCCACAAGGGTGATGATATTTGCAAGCCCGAACTTAAGCCAGGGGATCGGCATGGGAAGAAGAAATTCGAACCCGTGAAGGGCTAGGGCGTATGCGGCAAGGACAGCTATCCGGTATTTATCCCGCAACAGCATCGACACCTTTGGCACCGTGCCCTTTTCCGACAAAGACGACGAGCCTGTTGGGGAGACAGACGATCACCCCTCCCGAAACCCACCCCTGCTTCATACAAAGCTTGTTCGGGCAATGTACGTCGGCGATGCGGACCCGTCTGTCACGGATCTCGATGATCGTTTTTCCAAAAGGGCCCTGGACCTCTAACGTTCTGTTCCGGTCTATGGGAAATGTATATGCAGGCTTTCCGTCGATCTCTACTACGACATCGGAAGCCTGGGACACGGCATCCCGCGCGATGAAAAACCCCGCCATGGATCAAAACAGAAGCAGAAGAAAAAGCACCCTGTCGGCAGGCGTCGTGTTCTTAATCGTTTTCTTCAATTTCAATCTTGCCTTTCAGTCCAGGGGTGGAAATAATCCTCCCCTCCTTGTCGACGACTACCGCGTCAAGGTCCATTTGACGAAGAAGACTTAACCCCCTGTCCGGACCGAGTATGAACACCGCCGTAGAAAACGCATCGGACAGGACGCCTTCGTCCGAGACAACGCTCACACTCCGGCAGCAGTCCGCCGGATAACCCGTAGAAGGGTCCAGCAGATGGTGATACCTCTTGCCGTCCGCCATGAAGAACCTCTCGTAATCTCCCGCAGTGGATATTGCCTTTCCGCCGAGATGCATTCTGGCGATGAGTTCGTCGGATTCGTCCTTCTGCCGGGGATTCCTGAGTCCGATATTCCAGAGGCCCCCGTCCGGCTTGAGACCGAATGTCCTGATGTCACCGGCCACGGCGACAATTCCTGATGCTATTCCTTCTTTCCTGAGCGACGCGACCCCGAGGTCCGCAGCATAACCCTTTGCGATCCCGCCCAGATCAAGCATCATTCCCTTCTTTTCAAGGAATACTGTGGATTTCTCCTCGTCTATGCGGACATTCCTATAATTCACCAGGGGCAGAGCGCTGCGGATCTCCTCATCAGGCGGTTTTATTCCTTCATGAAAATCCCAGAGCTTCATCACGGACCCGATTGTCGGGTCGAAAGCCCCCCCTGTTTTCCCGGCTATAGATACCGCTCTTTTGATGAGGTCCATGGTTTCCGGGGATACACGGACTTCTTTCACGCCGGCCTCCCTGTTTATGAGAGAGATCTCGCTGTCCTTTGAAAAAAAATTCACCTTGTGTCCGAAACGTTCGATTTCCAGGAAAGCCTTATCGATGGCGGACTCCGCCCTCTCGCCGGAACCGGCCACTACGGAGATCGTGACATAGGTATCCATCAGTGCACGGCTCTTCCTGTATACGGCGTCTTTGTTCTTCGTGCACGAAAAAACCGGAAGCATGCAGGCAATCATGAAAAAAAAGATGAACCTGTTTCTCATGCCGGCACACCTTCGGGATGTCCATGAACAAGTTTGGTCTTCAGAAACATCCCCGTATACGAACGCCCGCAGGCACTGATCGATTCCGGGGGTCCTTCGGCGAGTAACTCTCCCCCTTCTTCGCCCCCTTCAGGGCCGAGGTCTATGACGTAGTCGGCGGATTTTATGACATCGAGGTTATGCTCGATCACGACCACAGTATTCCCCTCAAGAATAAGCAGGTTTATCACATGCAGCAGTTTCTGGATATCCACGAAATGGAGACCGGTAGTCGGTTCGTCGAGGATATAGAGTGTCTTCCCCCTGTTCTTTCTGCCGAGTTCGCGGGACAGCCGTATCCTCTGGGCCTCGCCTCCCGAGAGCGTCGTGGCGGGCTGGCCCAGTTGAAGATACCCGAGTCCTATCTCCTCGAGTATCTCGAGTCTCCGCCGTATCTGGGGAATATTCTCAAAAAAACCTCTCGCCTCGACAACGGTCATGTCGAGGACCTCGGAGATATTTTTTCCCTTGAAACCGATCTCGAGGGTCTCATCGTTATATCTCCTGCCCTTGCATTTGTCACATACTACATATGCGTCGGGGAGAAAATGCATCTCCACTTTGATCAGTCCGTTACCCCTGCATGATTCGCATCGTCCTCCGGCAACATTGAAGCTGAACCTCGAAGGTCTGAAGCCCCTTACCTTCGATTCGGGGAGCATCGCAAACAACTCCCTGATAAATGAGAACACCCCTGTATATGTAACGGGGTTGGACCTCGGCGTTCGGCCGATAGGTGCCTGGTCGACACTTATGACGCGGTCGACCATATCCAGTCCGGTTATCTCCCTGAACTTTCCCGGAGGGAGGCCTGCGTCCCGGCCCCGGCGGGATAGTCTCTTTTGCGCAACCCTGAAAAGTATATCCAATACCAGCGTACTCTTACCAGACCCTGAAACGCCGGTAATGCATGTGAAAAGCTTCAGGGGCACCTTCACGTCGATGTTCTTAAGATTATGCTCGGATGCGCCCTTTATTACAATAAAATCTTCCGGGACTCCCCGTCGAACGGGCGCTTCGATAGAAAGGTCGCCTGCGAGATACCGGCCGGTCAGCGAAGCGCGGTCGAGCTGGATCTCCGCAGGGGTCCCTTCGGAAACGACCCCCCCCCCCCCCCCCCCCCCCCCCCCCCCCCACAGGCCCCCCAGG
>JBECKU010000348.1:0-6581 GCA_040235385.1 Candidatus Sulfobium sp.
AGATTCAGGATTGCGGTGGCAGCGAGTCCGAAAGACAGGATATAAAATGCCGTCCCCGTAATCTTTAGAGCCCTTCGTTCGAAAGGATCGTGATCGGTCACGTTCAACCTCCGGAGTCTCCGGACCATGTGCCATATCCCGATACCCGATATTACTTCAACAAAAGAATCGAGACCGAATCCAAAGAGTGCGATGGTCTCATCCTCGAGGCCGAAGAAGACTGAGACGACGCCCTCGGCGATATTATAAAAAATTGTGATGAGAGCCAGGACGTAGGCCCAGTGGTAAAGTCTGTCTCTTTGACCGGTATTAAGCAGAGGAACGGTTCCCATGTCCTTTATAATAACAGACGCCGGCTTCATTGCTTTTACGGATTTTCTTACACCCGGCCGGCGTCACCCGGCGAAAATTGACTTTTTCTCTTTTGATTCTGTAGTTTATAAAGTTCGGGGCGTAGCGCAGTCTGGCTAGCGCACCTGCCTTGGGAGCAGGGGGTCGGAGGTTCAAATCCTCTCGCCCCGACCACTTTTTCATTTATTCTAGGATAATCCCCTTTTGTCAGTAACTGAGCGGAGGCCGTTGCAAGGGGCTGATTCCAAATGGTAACCTGTATGGGTTGCCGTAAAATAAACCTGCAATGAAGGCGGCCGGGCGCCGATTTATTTCGCGCAATGAACGACCAGGACAAATCGAAAGAGGAACTCATAAAGGAACTTAACGACCTCCGGAGGAGGGTCGTTGAAGGGGATTCGGCAGAGGAGCAGCCCTCAAGCTCCGGGCCGGGGCCTGAGGAATTTGATGAGGGGCTCGGGAAATCCCGGGAGGTCGAAGCCCTGGGTGTCCTCGCCGGAGGGATTGCCCATGAATTGAACAATATACTCACCGCGATCATCGGGAACCTGGTCCTTGCAAAGATGTATGCCAAGCCGGAGCTGGAAGTATACGACATCCTGGCAGAGGCCGAAAAAGCAGCCCTGCGGGCTGAAAATCTGGCCAGACAACTACTCACCTTTACGAAGGGAAAGAAGCTTTCCAAGAGAGTGATATCTCTAGTGGAATTAATAAAGGGTCTGGTCGATGATATCTCCCCGGGTGTATCCGGTATACGGTTTGAAATCGATCTGCCGCCGGATCTCAGGCCGGTCGAGGCGGATGAGCGACAGTTAAGGCAGGCCCTGAATAATCTGCTTGTAAATGCCGTTCAGTCCATGCCTGAAGGTGGTGTCGTTAAGATTCTCGGCGAGAATGCGGACCATGTCACAACAAGCGATGGTTTCAGAAGGAACGACTACATAAAGATATCGGTCGAGGATCAGGGACACGGCATCGAAGCTTCTCACAGGACCAGGATTTTCGACCCTTTCTTTACTACCCGGCAGATAGGAAGAGGACTGGGTCTTACGAGCGCCGACTCGATTATCAGAAACCATGGGGGATTCCTGACTGTGGACTCCCTTCCGGGTTCGGGAACCACTTTTTTTGTCCACCTCCCACAGGCTAAAGAGAATGCCTCGGCTGTGGTGCATTCGGAAGAGAAGGTGTATCTTCCAGGTGAGAAAAGGATACTGGTCATGGAGGACGAGGAGATAGTGAGGACCGTGCTTGAAAGGATGCTCGATCAATGCGGATGCGAAGCGGATTTTGCTAGAAACGGCCAGGAAATGATCGAGGCATACGGCAAGGCTGCGGCGGCCGGGAACCCTTATGATGCGGTCATCATCGATCTGGTCATCACTGAAGGTATGGGGGGAAAAGAGGCGGTCGAAAAGCTCCTCGAAATGGACCCGGATGCCAATGCGATCGTCTCCAGCGGTTATTCCGACGATCTCATAATGGCCAACTTCAGGAATTACGGCTTCAAAGGGGCTCTCACCAAACCTTATAATATTGCCGAACTTGGAAGAGTGCTGTTTGATGTGCTAATGAAAGAGGAAAAATGACGCTTTTCCCATGCCGGGCACGGTCCTGGTCCAGCTTCGATGGCGTTGGGACGGAATCAGGCAGATTCATAATTGAAAAACTGACGGACTTTCTCTCTGCTTATTCCCATTCAACCTCAAGAGGAGGCTTTCGATGTGGCCTTTCCGGAGCATAGTGGGCAGAGAGATAATCCAGGATCTTCTTCTCGGTTTTCGCGTCGAATTTCCGTAATCCCTGCGTCTCCTGCATCCACCTGATGGTCTGCAGCCATCGTTCCCTGTTCATCCTGTTCTGGGTTATCAGTTTCGCAGAATGACAGACCGTACAGTTCTTTTTTACGAGCTCAAATCCGTCGGCGATGACAAGACCTGTTTCAGGATCCGTTTCCGCTCCGGATACCATCCTGAACGGAAGTAAAAGCAGTGCGGTATAAACGCCCATAAGCCAGATTAATTTTATTGACGGCTTCATACCACTTTTACCGCAACCCGGTGGCAGGAGTTGTTTAGATAACCTTTAGGGTTCCATCCGGGAACGACCATGGGCTGCACCCTGCCTTTTTCATCGGTGGCCCTGGCCCATATCTCGTAATACCCTTTCTGAGGCAGAGAAAGTTCTGCATTCCAGTGCTGCCAGGCAAGCCTGTTCCGGGGAGACTTGAGATCGCATCTGACCCAGCTCGAGCCGAAATCTGTCGACACATGCATCTCAGATACTTTGAGGTCGCCCGCCCAGGCATGTCCGCGTACAGTAAGCGGCTGTCCGTATTCAATTTTTTTGCCGGACTTCGGGTGGGTTATCAACGACTTGACCGGCATTGATTCGATAATGCACATATCCTTTTCATCCACTTTTTCGCCCGGCTGAACGGGATGACAGGGGACACGATATGAAAATCCGCCCATCTTTGTCCCGTCATGGACTTTGTTTCTCAATACCAGCTTCCTGAGCCACTTTCCGCTGGTCGATCCCGGCCAGCCGCCTGTTATGAGACGGAGAGGATATCCATTGTGAAGGGGAAGATCTTTCCCATTGATGGCCCAGACGATTAGTGATTCGTCTTCCATCGCCTTGCTGAGTGGTACACCCCTCGATATGGGAACCTTATCAGGATCACCGCTTATGTGTGCATCAGCGCCATAATACCCGGCATATACCGCATCGTCTTTGATACCGCAGGATTCAAGGACGTCCCGTATCCGAACACCTGTCCACTCCGGGCATCCTACCGCTCCTACAGTCCACTGGTTTCCCTTGGCAGGGGGATAAAACTCACTTCTGCCGTTCCCCCCGCATTCCAGCTGTATCTGATATGTGTAATTCCTGAATTTGTCTTTAAGTTCACTGAGTGTAAACGTCGCGGGCTGTTTGATCGATTCCCCTTCGACGGTGAGTGTCCAGTCTTTGGGGTCAGGGGCTTTCGGTGGAATACCGTTATTTCTGACAAACAGTCGCTTTGCCGGCGTAACTTCATCGTCAAGAAAGTGTGGTAACGTCTCTGCGTTGAGCGGCCTGTCGTTCAATACCGTGAGACCTTCTTTTCCTTTTACGGTAAAAGGCTCAGCAGCATATGCAAGCGGAGCGGGGATTAATCCCTCGGGCATCAGATCGGCAAAGGGAATGCTCCCTCCCAGAAATGCTGCCATGGCGAAAAGGCCGCTGTTTTTCAAAAAACCACGTCTCGTAACAGGGTCAGAGACGCGCCCCCATATCTCAAAGTCTGCCCTCGCGGGGTCGTTCTCATACATCTCCTGCAGCCCTCTTTCTATAGGTCTCTGTTTTTTCATGGTGCGCCTCCCATGGATAGATGCGTCAGGTTATCGGTTCCTTGAATATTCTTTTCCCTCTTAGAAGAAGTATAGCGCCTTCCCGAGTGGTCGGCAACGGTTGCGAGACTTGCTCACAAAAACAGTAGAAGTGTCAAAAAGACTTACCACGGCACTGCCGTCTAACAATAGTCGATTTATGGCAAAAAAAATTTTCAATATCTGGCGTCTATGCTTAATTCCAGCGGGATTATACAGAACAGTAATATGACCGAACCATTCTGGTCTGCTTTTGACACCTCCACCCCCTTTTGATATATTAAAGGCACAAATGACCAAATTATTGAAATTATCGCTATGAGCCGGGAAGAATTATTCAAGAAAGAAGTCAGGCGGTCTGTCGATAAGATCAAGACGCTTTATAAGCCGGAGAAAGTCTTTGTCTTCGGCTCTTTCACCAGTGGCAAGATTACCGCAGACAGCGACATAGATTTCTTTATCATCAAGAGGACCACAAAGCCCAGGCGTGAAAGGCAGCGCGAAGTGTCACGTATATTGATCGACAGGGAAGTACCGGTTGATATCCTGGTATACACTCCTGCCGAAACGGAAAAAAGGAAAAGGCTTGGCGATCCGTTTATCCTGGGCATCCTGAATTCAGGCAAGCTGGTTTATGCCAAAAAATAACAAAAAACTCCTTGCCGAGGAATGGTTCAGCAAGGCCTTAAAGCAGACGGAACCTTAAGGTTTGAGAGCCCAAGGAGATATATTTCGGCGAGGCTAAATGGTGTAGGAAACCGATACTGGGATAATGTGTCATCTGTCACCGCGGGGTGCATGAAGCTTTTGGTTGTATGATCTTTTTGTATCTTTCTGCCTCATGGAGTTCCGTGAACGCGCCAAGATCGGTTTAAGCTAAAATAGCCAGTGGACTTCGACCAGGCAATCAGCATTCTCAACAGATTGTTGAATGCTGAAGATCCTGATACGTTCAACAGTTCCTGGATACTAAAGCACGTTCCCCGGTGCTATCGGTTCATTTACAAGAATGTCAGAACAGAAAATGGTCGTATAGACTGGGACAGAGTCACCTTCGCCTTGGACTGGAAGTTTCAGCGCCGCTGGATGCCAGGGCGAAAACCAAAGAGTGCGATGCCCTATGAGGATTTATCTGAAGTGGATGCTATCCTCAACAAATATCCCGGCAAACTCTACGTCTTCCTTACTCCTTCTGATCGAAACGACAAACGAATACGTGACATTATCAGTATAGCCCTTGTCCGCCTTGCTCAGTATGGGAACCTGTCGGCAAAGCAAGAGGCAATGAAACTTGTCCGGTATTCCATCGACGACTGGATTGAGCGTTATCGCTTCATGTCCCGCTGGGAGGGTTACGATGAAAAGATTCAAAAATGCCTCGAACGGTGCATACGCCGTTATCGCTACACGGGATCATTTCTCAATTACGTATTCCGGACCCTCCAATACGCAGGAAGAGGCCTGCAGCCGCTCTATACGTGCTCATTGCATGAGCCGGTCGCCTTTGATTCAGGAAAATGTTGGCTTGAGAATGTCTATGAGGATGTTGAGGCGAATGAGATCCGTATCCATAGGGGGAACAACCGAAGTGCAGCAGGATTCTGCAGTTGATAAGCGTTCCGAATTGTTGAGGAATTCATTTGCCCAGATACTCGACGCCTGAGATATCTCAGCTACATTGTTGATTTCCGGTTGAAAGCTTAGCCGTTATAATCGAAGTGCTCTGATTCCTTTTTCCTGACAGATTTTGCAGGCGTTCCTTCCCCGATATTTTGATGCCCTCCGATTATTTAGATGGTAAAGGAGGCAAAAAATCAAGTAAAATCAAAGTGTGCGAGAGTGGCGGAACTGGTAGACCTGCCTGCCGGCAGGCAGGCGCAAGTAATCAGGAACTAGCGAACTCTCGAAAGTTAAGACTGAGTGAAAGGCAAGGAAGCTGCGTGATATCATAAGGCAGATGAGGCATAGAAGATAATAATTTGTCTTACGAAGAGGCAAGAGGAGGTTATTCCGATGAGACAGTATAAAATAATCGTCGAAAAACACCCCGACGGATATGTTGCATATCCTTTGGGGGTGAAAGGTGTTGTTGTCGGGCAGGGTAACACTTACGAAGAGGCGCTTGCTGACGTAAAGTCGGCGATTCGCTTCCACATCGAGTCCTTCGGTGAGGAAGTTCTTGATGTTGATCCTCCTGTTCTTGAGGCTTTTGTTGCGGAGGCCGGGGTTTAGGATTAATGCCGAAGTTTCCCATTGACGCTCCGAAACAAAGGATAATCAAGGCGCTTGAGTTTCTCGGGTTCAGGATTATCCGTGAAAGAGAACACATTTCTATGGAGCGGAAAAATTCTGATGGCACAAAGACTCCTTTGACCATGCCGAATCACCAGAAGATAAAAGCTTCAACTCTTCGAACGATATGTACCCAGGCGGGTATTTCGCGCGACGATTTCCTGAGCGCCTACGACAAAACGTAATGGAGAACGAAGGTGACCGTATATAATTTGAAGCCGTGCACGGATCTTATTAAGATTCATCCCAATAGCTAGAAAAAGAGAAAAGTATTTAAAATCAGGAACTGGAAAAGAGTATTTGAAGTCATTATAAACCGTAGCGAGAGTGGCGGAACTGGCAGACGCGCTGGACTTAGGATTTTTCCAAGCCAATTTTTGTAAGTGAGCCCCCAGCCTGGAAATTTGCAAAACTACTTAAGATAAAAGGATTATTAAGGATTCTGCCTTTTCTGCAGAATTGCCTAATTTCTGTGCATTCCGATAATTTCTGTCACGTTTTTGTCACGGTGATTTAGATCGGCTGAAGCTTTTATTCGGTATCCAATCCGAACCGTCGTTACCG
>JBECKU010000126.1:0-4072 GCA_040235385.1 Candidatus Sulfobium sp.
CCGATCACTTCGTCGTAAGTCGGCAGAGTCACCGGAACCTGAGGAGAGCACATTACACCGTCGACAATGGGTCTGAAAATGCTTTCCCCACGGCAATCGCTGCTGTAACGAAAACCGAAGCGCTCCTCCTCCAGGAGGGTCTTTTCGTTACATTTCCACCCTGCAGCGGCCGAACAGGCAGGAGGGTGTACCAGTATTTCTCTTAACATCGAAACCCCTCTTCCGATAAATTCACCGATCTCTCCCTCGTCCATTTTGTCCATCCGGGACTGCCAGGCGTGGTGGTCCCAGGTGTGGAGGCCTACTTCATGGCCGGCGGCTTCTGTCGCCCTGATGATATGGCCGAGTTTTTTGCCGATTACAGGACCCGGCCACAGCGTGCCCTTGAAAAGGATGTCCCACCCGTAAAGCTTTGCCCCGTTGGATCGCAGCATCTTTATAAAGAAAGCTGGGCGCAGGAGCCGGAAAAGGTGCCTTCCCATGTTGTCCGGTCCGACCGAAAAAAAGAAGGAAGCCTTTATATCATGGACGGCAAGGACATCGAGGAGTTTCACGACGCCGATTCGGGTGCCACGGAATGTATCGACGTCGACGCGAAGACCGACGCCGATCCTCTCTCCGGAGACCTTTTTCATGTCCCTCCGGCCTCTTTAAGGTCCTCTGGACCGATCCGCCAGACCATGACCTTCTTGTCAGCCCGCTTTTCCCACGGATGCACCTTCTCACTCAGAGCCGGCATCTGCCTCATATTTTCGGGCAGCGCGGAGAGGAAGTCATCTACGTCCTTGCGCATGGCCAGAAGAACTTTGGCCGTTTCAGCACTTCCGACAAAATTCCTAACCTCAACGACATCCTTCAATATCCGGACAGGCACCGGAAGCTCGGCATAAAAGATAATATCGGGGGGGAACTTCCCATAGACAGCGATGTTGTCCGGGGGTATTCCGGCCGTCAAGTTCCTGACCTCTGCTGAAAAGGGTTTGGTCGTCCTGTACTCGTCGAACCTGCCCAATTGCCAGCAGAGGCCCCCGGCTGCAATAATGAGGGCCGAAATGATCAGGGGAGAGATTTTCTTCCCCGCCCCCAGGACCTTATCGGGAAGGCCGGGCCTCAGTCGATAGACCGCCAGAGGGGCGAGGGCGAAGAGCCCCATAACGGGTGTGAGCCGAATAATATCCGCAGGAGGTGAAAACCCGGTCTTTTGTTCGGCAAAATGCCACAGGAAGGGACTGATCAAAAGAAGGGCGCCGGCAACGGCAAAGAGCGCCGTCTCCAGATAATAACTCCACCTCCAAGCCCCCCTGTCGATGTACAAGGCCGTTAAAAGGGCACTGAACGGGATGATGGGAAGAATGTAGTAAAACCTTCTCGAACCCGACAGCGTAAAAAGGATGAATATGAGAAGAACGGCCTCGGAAAGCCACCTTGAATTTCCATAGGGTCGTCTCAGAGATCTCAACAGGAACGGCACAGCGAAGACGAGGAAGAACGACCACGGCAGAAACAGTTGGGGAAGGTAATAGAAGTAAACATAGAAGGGCTCCTTATGGTCGATGGGTTTGAAAAACCTCTGAATATTTTCCTGAAAGACCAGACCCAGGCCGCTTGATTCGTAACCGGGACGAGTGAAAGAGGCGTAGAGAAATGGGACCATGTACACGCTGATGCCGATGAGCAGGGCGATGAGATGAGAGACGTTCAGATGACGTTTCCATCGTCCTCCCCTCATCAGGTCCGGCAAAAGGACGACCGCCGGTATGACTATCGGGGCGAGCCCCTTGGCCTGCGCCCCCACAAAACAGATCAGGTAAAAAACGAGATAACCGCCGAAGCCGGTATCCTCCCGGCATTTCCAGTACCAGGCAACGGCAAGTATGACGGCGGCCATATTTTCCATGTCCGCCTCTCCCCGCCTCCCCCACCACAGAAAACCATAGGAGAGAAGAAGGAGCCACCCGGCAACACGTTCCACATCTTTCGACCACAAAGCCCGGCCCAGGTACCTCGTAGCCCAGAGGGCCAGGATGCCGGCCACGGCGCTGGGCAACCGGACCGGCCACTCAGTGATCGAGCCCGCTGCAAGGGATACGAGCGCGATAAGCCAGTAGCTGAGAAGCGGTTTGTCGAAATAGGGCTCACCGTTAATCGTCGGATGAAAGAAATCGCCGGAACGGAACATCTCCCGTGTCACCTCGGCCCATCGCTCTTCGGACCCGTGAAGCGAGGTTCCGCCCAAAGCTCCGAAGAGAAGGACCAGGGCGGAGACCCAAAATATAATATCGGCGTAGCGATTCTCTGTGTTCGTCCGGTATCCGGTCATCTGAAAACTACTTCACCCTTCGGTCCCATACCGCAGGTTATTCATTCTTTCCGTCTTTGAGAGACACGTTTCACGTGTCATTAAGACTCTTGACGGACTCCCTCAGGAAGAAATCCAGGGTCTCCTCGACAGACCTTGCAAAAGGCACCTTGGGACGCCACTTCAGTAAACGCCAGGCGTTGCCGATACTGGGCCGACGGGATTGCATATCCTGGTAACCCTCCCCGTAATAGGCGTGACTCTCTATCTCATGAAAACCCGCAAATGGAGGAAACAGATGGCGAAGGGGATGCTTTTCAAATTTCTCCAGAAGCAGCTCACCCAGACCCCTTATGCTATATTCATTGTCCGGGTTGCCGATATTGATAATCTGTCCGTCGCAGGCCCCCTCCCTGTTTTCGATGATCCGGTAGAGGCATTCCATCCCGTCTGAAACATCGGTAAAACAGCGCTTCTGTCGTCCGCCGTCGATGAGCTGGATAGGGGTCCCTTCGACCAGGTTCAGAATGAGCTGGGTGATCGCCCGCGAACTGCCGATGCGCGCGGATTCGAGGCTGTCGAGTCTGGGTCCGATCCAGTTGAACGGCCGGAAGAGGGTAAACTTGAGGCCCTCCTTCTGCCCATATGCCCAAATGACCCGGTCGAGCAACTGTTTGCAGCAGGAATATATCCAGCGTTGCATGCGGATAGGCCCAAGGATCAATCTGGAGTTATCCTCGTCGAACTCCGCTTCGTCACACATGCCGTAAACCTCGGAAGTTGAGGGAAATATGATCCGCTTGCCGTATTTGACGCAATAACGGACAATGCGCAGGTTTTCCTCGAAATCGAGTTCAAAAACCTTGATGGGGCTGCGGATGTATTCAATGGGCGTCGCAATGGCGACCAGGGGTATCACGACATCGCACTTTTTAACGTGATATTCGATCCACTCTCTGTGAATGGAGATATCGCCTTCATGGAAGTGAAATCCGGGCCTTCCAATCAGACGGTCGATGGTATTGGAATTGAGGTCCATGCCGTGCACCTCATATTTTCCACTGTCGAGCAGCTTCTCGCTGAGGAAATTGCCTATGAACCCGTTGATTCCCAGGATCAGTACGCGCTTCTTCGAGACCGGCTCAATCCGTATGTGTGCCGGCGGGCCGAATCGCATTCCCCTGACAAGGTTCAGGTCTTTTGCCAATTGTGCGCCGTTAAGGTAAAGACCACCTTCGGCCTGCCCGAAATCCACGCTGACCGATCCTTCCCCGCAGGAAATGACGAAAGGGTCCGTGGACACGACGGTGCCCGGAGCAGCGTTATCCCTGTCATGCGCCTTGCTCACCGACCAGAAAAAACACTTTCTGCTGCCGATGTGACTGAACGCCCCGGGGAAAGGATGCGAGACGGCCCTTACGAGGTTCCGGACAGTAGATGCAGGACTGCCCCAGTCGATATCCCCGTCCTCAGGGCCTCGTCCGCCGAAATAGCTCGCCTTGCTGTGATCCTGGGGTATCCGATCAGCCTTGCCCGCTTTAATAAGCGGCAGGTATTCCGCGAGCATCTCCCCCGCCGCTTCGGTCAGCTTCCCGTTCAGCGATCCCGCCGTATCTACTTCCGAAATCACGACCTTTCTCTGACAAACGATGTCCCCGTCGTCAGGGCGCTCCGTCATATAATGGAGCGTAACCCCGGTTTCTTTTTCTCCATTGATAATCACCCAGTTGATCGGGGCCCGGCCCCGATAGCGCGGAAGCAGAGACCCGTGCA
>JBECKU010000185.1:0-2876 GCA_040235385.1 Candidatus Sulfobium sp.
AATGAGGCCAGTACGTAATCTTCAGAAGCGGAGATCCCTTTGAGATTCGCGGAGAAAAGTTCGAAAATGGTTACCATAGCAATGGACAGCAGGGCAAGAGAAACGAGGATCTCAAGGAGAGTGAAACCCCCGGCAGCAAGGTGACAGGGATGAGAAGAAATGGCGGAGCCCTCCCGGCGTTCGGCGCTTTTTTTAAATAATGAAAAGACTTTATTGAGCATCTGTTTTTTTGACCTCCGCCCCGATTACTGGATCGATATCGATACGTGCTGTCCTTTTCCGGTCGTTCAAAACGATTGAGCCTCCTCCGGAGCCGCCGAAAGCAGGAAAGACAAAGCGATAACGGCCTTCGGTGATCTCATTCGAGAACGGGTCGATTATTTTGATCCCGATACCGGCGGTGAGGTCTTTCTCCCCGCGCCCGACAATGCCGTATTTTTTTGAATCCAGGTCAATGACGACGGTCTGTTCTTCTCCCCTGGTCTGCGCGAGTGCGCGCGCATGCCGGATCGTTGTAACAATATCACGTACCGTTGAATTAAATTTGCCGGCCGGGAGCGCATTGCCCAGAAAAGCAGCGGAGAGTCCGGCTATGAGCGTGATCAGAAACAATACGACGATCAGTTCGAGGAGCGTAAATCCCGCTTCTCTCCCGCGGATGCCGGTGGTGCTGACGTTTCTGTCTTTTTTTAGCCTGTTCATTCTTCGCCTGTCCTTTCCACGGGTTAAAAAGGGAGATTCGTGATGCTGAAGATCGCCATGAGCATGGAGAGGACAATGAAACCGATCACCAGCCCCATGCCGAGGATCATCACCGGTTCAAGGAAGCTGATAAATCTTTTTATGGCAAGTTTCAGGCTTTTTTCATACGTTGTGGCTACCTTGAGCAACATGGTATCGAGCTGGCCGGTCTCTTCTCCGACCTTTATCATGGATAAAGCCAGCGGCGGGAAAACATTTACATTCGCAAGCGGGGCAGCAATGCCTTTCCCCTCTTTCGCACCTTTTGAAACAGTATCGATAGCAGAGGCGATAACCCGGTTGCCGACGATGTCCTTGGAATTGTTCAAGGCCTGAAGCAGCGGAACTCCGCTCTTCAGAAGCGTACCGAGCGTGCGGGTAAATCTCGCCGTCTCGACTTTGCGGATTACCTCTCCCAGCAGCTTCAGTTTGAACGCGTCCCATTTGAATCTTCCTTCTTCGGACCTTACGTAACTCCTGAAGATAATCCACCCGGAAATTATCGCAAGAAGTATTATCCACCAGTATGACGTAAAAGCCTCACTCGCGCTGATTATGATTTGTGTCGTGGCCGGGAGAGAGGTCCCCAATTCGGAAAAAATCGTCGCGAACTTCGGGAGGACATAAATCAAAAGCACCACTATAGACAGGCCGCCGGTAAGAAGCAGGACCGTCGGGTAGATCATGGCCGAAAATATATGGTCTTTGAGCTCTTTGGAAGATTCCAGGAATTCATTCAGTTTGTCCAGGACCACGTCAAGTACTCCTCCGGCTTCACCCGCCCGAATCATATTCACATAAAGCCTGGGAAATACTTTTGGATGTTTCTGAAGAGCGTCGGAGAAGGAACTGCCTTCCCTGATGGACTTGAGGATGGATTTGACGATATCTTTCATGGCCCGGTCTTCTGAAATCTCCGAGAGGATATTGAGACTCCTGTCAAGGGGCAGCCCCGCAGTGAGAAGAGAAGACAACTCCGTCGTAAAGGTGAGTAGGTCGCCTTTGGAGGATTTCGGGATTATGCCTCTTTTTAAGCCTGTTTTCGGGGTCGAGATCCTGAGCGGGATGATGCCGGAATTTTTCAGTCGATTGACGGCGGTATTTTCATCCGGAGCTTCTATTACTCCTTCAACTATCGCGCCCTCTGAGGTCGTAGCCCTATAGGAGAAGATCACTATGCCTCCTGGGTGACCCTGAGCACCTCGTTCAGAGTTGTCTTGCCGGCCATGATCTTGTCCGCGCCGTCTTCGAGCAGAGTCTTCATGCCGTGCTGCCGGCCCACGTCCCTGATCTCGTTCGAGTCGGCGTTCTTCAGGATCAGTTTACGTACATCGTCGTCGACGACCAGAAGCTCGAAAATACCTTCTCTGCCGTAAAATCCTGTCTGGGCGCATTTCTCGCATCCCCGGCCCTTATATAGGACGGTATCTTTGTTTATCCCGACCCTGGAGAGTTCGTCCCTGTTGCCGACGGAATTGTCGGGTTCCTTGCATTCGGGGCAAATCATCCGGACCAGCCTCTGCGCCAGAATTCCTCTTACCGTCGATGAAAGAAGAAAATTTTCGACACCCATATCGAGAAGCCTCGTGATCGCACTTGGAGCATCGTTCGTATGGAGGGTGGAAAATACAACGTGACCGGTAAGCGCGGACTGTATTGCGATCTCGGCGGTCTCCAGGTCTCTTATCTCACCGATCATTATAATGTCGGGGTCCTGCCTGACGATATGACGCAGGGTATTGGCGAAATTCAGCCCTATCTGGGATTTCATCTGTATCTGGTTGACCCCTTTAAGCTGGTATTCAACCGGGTCTTCGACAGTGATAATCTTGAGGTCCGGCGAGTTGATCTTGTCCAGAGCGCCGTAGAGTGTGGTCGTTTTACCGCTTCCAGTAGGCCCTGTTACTAAGATTATGCCGTTGGGTTTATTTATGAGCTGGTCGAATGTGGCGAGGGTCCGGGGCGGGAATCCCAGCAGGTCGAGATCGATGACGATGCCCTCTTTGTGCAGAATTCTCATGACCACGCTTTCTCCGTGCAGTGTAGGGATGGTAGATACCCTCAAATCCACTTCTCTTTCCCCGACCCTCAGACGTATGCGCCCGTCCTGGGGCAGGCGTCTCTCCGCAATATTC
>JBECKU010000306.1:0-3535 GCA_040235385.1 Candidatus Sulfobium sp.
GTCGGCAAGAGAAAGTTTTACAAGGTAATAGTAACCCAGTAAGCTTCACCCTCTTTCCGAATTTGTTGCGTGGTCACACTATTATCTTTCGAATGATAAGTTCCTGTTATCATGAGGATCTTGTTGAGATCAAGCCTGCTCAATTGATAATCTAATATTGGGTTTCTACCAGCCTATGGGGAAGAGAGGCGCAGCGCTTGCAAAGATAAGCATTCCCATTATCGGAGAGTCACATATACTCCCGAGAAAGAGGCTGTTTCGACTTCTTGACAAAGGCCTCAAGAAACCCTTTATCTGGGTTGCAGGGCCCCCCGGGTCGGGCAAGACGACTCTCATCTCAAACTATCTGACGACCGCGAGGGTGCCCCATCTTTGGTACCAGATGGATAAAGGCGACGCAGACCTGGCCACTTTCTTTCATTACCTGAGTTTGGCGGCAAAGAATGCAGCGGGCAGAAGAAAAAGGGCTTTCCCCATCCTTACCCCCGAATATCAGGACGTCTCAGCCTTTGCAAGTAGATACTTTGAAAAATTGTATGGTGGCCTAAGTCAAGCTCCATTTGTGATCGTCTTTGATAATCACCAGGAGGTGCCTTCAGACTCGCCGTTTCACAGGGCTATCTACGAAGGGCTGATCAAGATACCGGCAGGGGTGCACGTTATCTTCATCAGCCATACCGAACCGATTTCTGTGTTTGCCCGCCTCTATGCTCATAATCTTATGGAACTTATAGGATGGGACCGGCTCCGGCTTACAATTGAGGAAACCCGGAAAATCGTCGGACAGCACTGGAAAAAGCCGTCTAAAGAAGAGGTTGAATGCCTGCACGAAAAAACAGATGGGTGGATCGCCGGCCTGAAGGTAATTCTTGCGCAGGAAAAAACTGATAACCGGATGCCTCCATCCGAAAAAGCAACAGGTCCAGATACCGTTTCTGCCTATTTTACAGAAGAGATTTTAAAGAATACCGATGATGAAACCAGGAGACTTCTTCTTAAAACCTCATTTCTACCTCAGATAAGCGCCCGGGTTGCGACCCAATTGACCGGCATAGAAAGGACGGGAAGGATTCTTGAAGCGCTGCACAGGAAAAATTATTTCACTACCAGGCATTCTTTCCGGGATGCTTCCTACCGCTATCATCCGCTCTTCAGAGAATTTCTGCTTCTGGAGGCATCCAGGCAGTACAGCCCGCAGGAGTTCAGTGATACGCAGATTCGCGCGGCGGAGCTGCTTGAGGAGACCGGGCAGGAAGAGGCTGCCGCGGATCTTTTCCTTAAAGGCGGTGCTTATGACAAAGCCGCGGCTATTATCTGCCGACTTGCACCGGAAATGTTTGTCCAGGGCCGTTCCGGATCCATTTTGGAGTGGCTAAGCAGGCTCCCCGCCGAGACATTTGACGGGAATCCGTTTCTCTTTCAAATCAACGGCGAGTGCCTTATGCCTCTGAATCTCGGCAAGAGCAGGGACCAATTCGAGCGCGCCTATACGATTTTTAGAAATCTGGGGCATACCGAAGGTATGCTGCTTGCATCCTCGGCGATCATCGAGACCTATCTGCATGAGTGGGACTGTTTTGCTCATCTCGACAGCTGGACCGACATTATCCTGAACCTGGCAGCCGGGGCGTCCTCTTTCTCCTCTCAAGCAATCGAGGCACGGGTTACGACTGCCATATTTCAGGCCCTGGTTTACAGGATGCCTGACCACCCGGAGCTTCCGGAATGGCGCAGGCGAATGGAGGGGCTTCTGGAACAGGATGTCGGGTCGAGTCAAAGGCTGATGATGGGGTATCTGCTGATGCTCTACTATTCCTTTGTCGGAGACTACCGGAAAATGTCGGCGTTGAGGCATGCGCAACAGCCGCTCCTGGACGCTCCGGACGTCTCGCCGATAATCAGGATCACTTCCTTTTGTCTTCACGCAGTTTGCGAGTGGCTGACGGCGCCGACGGAGAACGTTTACAGGCTCGTTGCTCAGGGGAAGGCCATGGCGGAGAAATTGGGGATACATCTCCTTGACGGCAAGCTGTTTGCCCAGGGCGCTTGTGCCGCGTGCAGCATCGGCGACATTGAGCGTGCCGGGCAGTATATCGACAGCATGGCCGCCTGCACCGGGCAAAGACGCCTGGAGATCGCCCAATACCAACACTTGAAAAGTCTCGAATGCTTTCTCAGGGGAGACCCCGCCGCTTCCGCCCACGCCGAGCAAGCCCTGGCTCTCGTGTGTGAAGCGGGCTCGCCTTTTCAGGAAGGCCTCTGCCGTCTCCGCCTGGTCCAGATCCTTCTTAAGGCGGGCGACTACTGCAATGCGGAGGAACATCTCGAACGGGCGCATGAGATCAGTTCCGCCACCGGAAGCAGAAATATCGAATTCTGCTATCTGCTTTACAAGGTGCTTCTCGCCGATGCGAGGGGCGATGCCCGCTTATGCCAGGATTCTTTGCGAAATGCGATGGCAATCGGGCGGGAGCACTGGTACCTGAACTATGACGGATGGGATCCATCTGCCATGTCCGTTCTTTGCGTAAAGGCACTGGAGGCCGGGATTGAAGTGGATTACGTTCGGGAACTCGTCAGGAAACGGGGCCTTATACCGGAAGCCCCCCCCTTGTATCTTGAATGCTGGCCCTGGGCCTTTGAAATGAATACTCTGGGGAGGTTCGAACTGATAAAAGATGGAAAGCCAATGCATTTTCAGGGAAAAGTACAGAAGAAACCAATAGAAATGCTCAAGGCACTAATTGCCTTCGGCTGCAGGGAAGTGAGCGAAGAAAGGATAGTCGATGTCCTCTGGCCGGAGGCCCTCGGAGATGCTGCTCGCAGCGCATTTTCTACGACGCTGCAGCGCTTGCGTCAATTAATCGGCAACGATAAGGTCCTGTACCTCCGTGATGGAAGGCTTTCGCTGGATCTTCGCCTCTGCCGGGTCGATGCCTGGACATTCGAACAGGCTCTGCTCGAAGGCGACAACATATTGAAGACTGGTCAGGCCGGAGAGGAAGTCCGGTTTCTCGAGGAAGCTTTCGCACTCTATCAGGGAGACTTCATGGCGGGAGACGAGAAATACTCCTGGACGATCTCGCCGAGGGAGCGTCTGAGAGGCAAATTCATCCGCCTCGTAAGCAGAATTGGCAAGCACTGGGAGAACCGAGGGTCGCACGACATGGCGGCAGAATATTATCTTAGGGGACTTGAAGTGGACAACCTGGCAGAGGAATTTTATCAACATCTGATGACCTGTTATCAGAGGCAGGGCAGGAGGGCTGAGGCCCTGGCCGTTTACTGCCGATGTCGTGAAACCCTTGCATCGACGTTCGGTGTTGCACCTTCGACACAGACAGAATCAATATATCGCAAACTCCAGCAAAGCTGATTGAGACTTCCTTTACCCTATCGTTGCTAAGCAGACCGGAAGGGATCCCGAAAAAGTCTTGTAATGACGACGTGATCTTATTTATCTTCCACATAAATGCAGACCTGACGGTTGGTGACTTTCCGGAAGAAGGAGGCAGACCCCTTTTTAGGACTGTAA
>JBECKU010000355.1:0-1645 GCA_040235385.1 Candidatus Sulfobium sp.
CACCAGGGGCCCCTGGGCCCTCCCGCCCCGGGCGTGCAAGGCCTCGGCCACCAGCTCCTTGCCGGTGCCCGACTCCCCGGTGATGAGCACCGTGGTGTCCAGGTCGGCCAGGTCCTCCACCAGGGCGTAGACCCGCTGCATGGACCTGCTCATGCCCCCATCCCCTCGAACTCCTTCCTCTGCCCGGTGTCCCGCTCCAGGAGGGCCAGGCGGGTCTCGTCCCGCATCACCACCACCGCTCCGGAGAGGGCGCCCCCGCCGTCCAGAAGCGGGCTTATGGTGACGTCCACCACCCGGCCCCGCTGCTTCCCCCTGAGCAGGCACTCCATCCGGTGAAGCTGCACCGTCTCCTGCCTCTCCAAGCACCGGGCGAGGGCCTCCAGGACCTTCCCCTTGCACCCCTGGAAGGGCAGCGCGTCCAGCTCCCTGCCCAGCACCTCCTCCCTCCGGAGGCCGAACAGGCGGCAGGCCGCCTCGTTGAGCTCCAGCACCCTTCGCTCCCTCTGCACCGTCACGATGCCGTCCCGCACGCTCCGGAAAACCGCCTCCAGGTTGGCGCGGTTCTTCCTGCTCTCGTCCAGCACCACCTTGTGCTCCACGGCCTTTCTGACCACCCGGAGAAGCATTTCCTTATGGACGGGCTTGGGCAGGTAGTCATAGGCGCCCAGGCGCACCGCCTCGGCCGCCGTCTCGATGCTGGGGGCGCCGGTGACCATCACCACGGGGGCGCAGAGCCCCCGCTCGTGGACCTCTCCCAGGAGCTCCAGGCCGGTCCTTCCTCCCAGGAGGATATCGGCCACGATGAGGTCGAAGTCCTCCCTCGTGAGGGCCGCCACCGCCTCGTCGTAACCCCGGGCGGCCACGGGCTCGTAGCCCTCGGCCTCAAGGAACCGCCCGAAGGTGTACCGAATGTCCTCCTCGTCGTCGATGACCAGAACTCTGGCTTTCATGAATTCCCTCCGGCAGGAAGTTCGACAACGACCCGGGTGTACCGGCCCTCCTCGCTCTCGATGCGAAGACGGCCGCCCAGGTCGGCGATTATTCCGTGGCTTATGCTCAGGCCGAGGCCGGTCCCCTGGCCCTGCGGCTTCGTGGTGAAGAAGGGATTCATCACCTTCTCCCGGACCGAAGGGGGAATGCCCGGCCCCTGGTCCAGAAAGGCGACCTCCACGAGGGAACGGTCCTCACGGAGCACCGTCCGCCCCCTTATGGCGAGGGCCTTGCCGGGGTCCTGCCCCGGATACTTGAGGTTCAGGGCGTACCGGGCGTTATTGATGATGTTGAGGAAGACCTGCTGGATGCGCTGAGGGTGGACGAGGACGGGGGGAAGGTCATCGGGCATCTCCACGGACAGGGCGACATTATGCTTCTTCAACTGGGCCTCCGAAACGGCGAGGGTGTCCATGAGGATGCCGCTTACCGGGACCAGGGACTTCTCCTCCTTCTGCTCGCGGGCGAAGGACAGGAGGCTCCGGATGATGAAGGCGATGCGGGAGCCCTGGTTGAGTATGCGGCCGGCGATGTCCGAGACGTCCTTCTCGCCGCCGTGCTCGTCCAGGACGAGCTGGGCGTAATTCATGATGGCGTTGACCGGGTTGTTTATCTCGTGGGCGACGCCCGCGGCCAGCTCCCCCAGGGAGGCCAG